>JACUTR010000071.1 GCA_014859735.1 Candidatus Methanophagales archaeon
ATCCCGCATTTTTCACCGAGCCTGCAGTTCCAAGCGGGTATGGCTCAGGTGGATATGAAAGGCGAACATCTCCTCTATTCCTGAACCTGAAATGCTCCATGATCATCTCTCGAAAGAACGTTGTAGTTACTACGATATCGTTCAATCCATACGAGACCAGATAGTCAACCACGTGCTCTATCACGGGTTTATTTACTAAGGGGATCATCGGCTTTGGCTTCGTGAAGGTCAGGGGACGAAGCCTCGTTCCAAATCCCCCAGCTAAAATTACTGCTTTCATTTCTTTTCCTCCCACAGGATCGTACTCATACGTATAAGCCTTTTCTTCGCCGTTTCAATTTCTTCTTCCAATATCGTTCTCAACTTTTTTTTCTTCTCTGGAGCCCGCCACTCCTCAGGTAAGTCCTTCAAAACATCATCTAAAATCAAATCAAAAACAATCTCTTCTGGGTCCTGAATGCTTCTCACCGCAGCCAACAAGGTTTCTCTCGCTTTTAATTGCTCCTCTTCTACCATCTTACGTCCCTTTTCTGTAAGTTCATATTGAACATTTCTTCGACTTTTTTCAATCCTCCGAATCAAACCCCGCTCATCCAAGTTTCTCAAGATGTTGTAAATCGTAGGCTCTGACAGATCTTCCAGTGCTTGCACCTTCTCTATCAAACGCTTTGATCTTACCGGGGCTTCATAGGTCGAGACTAAAATCAACGCTTCCGCTTCCGGGTGGATATACCCGGTGCGGTTACCAGCTCCAATATGCTCTTCCTCAAACCTATCCATCCCTTTTTCCCCCTCCACATAGTAAATGTTTTTGTCAATATATAAGCTTTTATTTATTTTGAGTAATTTTAGTTATTATGGGTAAAGTTTCTCCATTTTAATAAAAAAGGACTGTTAAAGTCATTAACGATATTTTACTGACTGGTTACCTCCTCATCTTTTTCCTTCATTCACGGCGGCCACTTCTCCATCATGCTCATCTGGAGGAGAATGATGAGCCTTTTCGCTTTTTAAGAAATTCGCTCCCCATACATAGTACAGGCGATCTGTTCTTTTAGATAAACCTATTGGTGAGTCAAATTTTGTGCACTTGCCCTAACCAGATAAGCTCTGTCAGGCGACATGCTCTCTTTTCATTCGTTCCCGATAATTTTCATAATCAGGAAGCAGACGCTGGTATTCTTCAGACATCATTGGCGATGAGATCATGAAATCAGCAGAAGCCCAATTGCACGCGACCGGGATGTTCCAAACTACAGCTACCCGTAAAAGGGCTTTCACATCCGGATCATGGGGGAATGATTCGAGAGGGTCCCAGAAAAAAATCAGAAAATCCATAGCCCCCTCTGCGATCTTTGCTCCGATTTGCAGGTCACCACCTAATGGTCCGCTCTGGAGCTTGATGATGTGGAGATCGAGTTCCTTCTCCAGCAGTGCGCCGGTTGTTCCTGTCGCGTACAACTCGTGTTGAGCCAAGAGGGTTCTATTAAATTTTGCCCATTCCAGTAGGTCACGCTTTTTATTGTCGTGGGCCACAAGGGCTATCTTCTTCTTCCGCTCCATTTCTAACTTTTTGTATTCCATACCCATAACAGACTTTTTAGTAATATACTATTTAGCATTTCATTCACTACCCTCTTTTAGTTCTTTCACTTCAATCAATCTCACGTTTGCGGATAAAAGAAGTTCGCAGAACCTGAACCGAAAACCCGAAGCGGGTATGGAAGAAGCTTCTTATTATGGCGGTCGCTTCTCCATCATACTCACCTGAAGGAGAATAATAAGCCTTTTCGCCGTTGAAAAACCCAGTTAGCTCTGAGAGATAATACTTTTAACCTCTTCGAAGGTCTTTATCAGATCCCGAAGCACCGAAAAATCAGGGTTTCGTCGTGCTACAAATTCCACGGCATCATCATCAACTCTCAATTTATCCGGTGAATATCCATTTACTCCTTTATCGCTATCTTCACCATCGCAGGCCTGATGACCTTTCCCCGAAACAGATAGCCCTTTCTTACGACCTCGATAACCGTGTTCTCGGGATGATTTTTGACCACCTCCTTTGACACAACCTCGTGCCTAAACGGGTCGAATTGCGCTCCTTCTGCTTTTATCTCCTCAATCCCCTCTCGTCTCAAGAGCTCATTGAGCTGCTGCACCGTCATCTCCACGCCTCTTACCAACCCTTCAGACTGCGCATTCTCTTTTGCATGCCCTATTGCAACTTCTAAAGCGTCTTTAATGGGCATTAAATCCTGTATAAAGCATTCGATGCGCCAATCGGCAAATTCCTGCTTCTCCTTTTCCGCTCTCCGCTTATAATTCTCGAATTCAGCCTTCAGGTATTGTAACGCGGTTAAATATTCCTTCTCCTTTCCTGCTAATACCTCCTCCGTCTTTCTTCGCTTGGTTTCAAACTCCTCTTCCAGAATCTCTACCGTATCGCTTATCTCCTCCAGCTCGTCCTCGCTCAACTCCTGCTCCTCATTCAACGTCATCTTGATCCTCGTGGATTCCTTCACGAGTCCGCTCAGCTCGCCCTTCATGCTCGTTAGTTTGCCTATTTCAGCCCCTACAACCTTGCTACAAACGCGGACCTCGTTTAGCAATCCTCCTATCCGTTCCTCTAACTCCTCTTTCCTGCTGACACCCTTGTTGCTATCGGTACTCATACAAACTTTCTTTCACAAAGAAAGGTTGATCAAAGAAACTTATATTTGTTTTTCTTTTCTGCGAAGCTACGAAGCATTTTTGGTCAAACTTTTTCTAAAAGTTTGCTGATAAAACTTTTAATAAAAGGTTTAAAAAGAGAAAGTGTATGTTCGCAGGTATAGATGTGGGAGGAGCGAGTACAAAAATAGCCACATCAGATGGATTTGTGGATTCACGGTACGCGCCGTTATGGAAGAATAAGGAGTGCCTCTACGATGTGCTGGCAGATGTAAAAGAGACGTTCGGGACAGAACTCGAGGCAGTAGGCGTGGTGATGACCGGTGAACTCAGTGATTGCTTTGAGACAAAACGAGAAGGTGTTTTATACATAAAAGACGCGCTCTCCACTACTTTTGAAGCTCCCCAATTTCTCGACCGAAAGTGCGCTTTTAAAGACGAGCCCGCGGTGGATAAAGACCCGCTTTCGTTCGCATCGACCAACTGGCTCGCCTCCTCCAAGCTCGTTGCGGAGCGCTACATGGATGCGATCTTCGTTGATATCGGGAGCACGACAACCGATGTGATTCCGTTAGCCGGGGGTGAGATAAAAGCGGAGAGAACGGACCTTGAAAGACTCAAATCAGGCGAATTGATCTATTCCGGCGTCTTACGAACTAATGTTGCCGCGCTGCTGAAAAGAGTGGAAATAGGCGAGCATGGAGAGAAATGCGGTGTTTCCTCAGAGCTCTTCGCCATAACCGCAGACGCTTACCTCGTCCTTGGTTACCTAACCGAGGATGAGTACCGTTGTGAAAGCCCGAACAGGTATACCTTTGTGGGTCGAGAAGAGGCTGAAAAAAGCAGAATGAGTGCGATGCGAAGATTATCCCGGGTGGTGTGCAGTGACCTCGAAGAGATCGGGGAGGATGGCGCTGTTGGCATTGCCGAGCAGGTAAAGAGAGCACAGGTCGATGAGTTAAGTACTTCTTTGGGTAGATTAAAAGAGAAGTATGGGTTGGATATGGTAGTATCAGCGGGAATAGGTGATTTCATCGTACAAGAAGCTGCCGATTCGGTGAATATGCAGTTCATATCACTTTCTTCCATCTACGGGGAGAAGCTAGCAGCTACCTTTCCTGCGTATTCGGTGGCACTGCTCCTGGAAAAGGAGGAGCTTTAAAATAAAAAGAAAAAGGGTTGAAAAGCGATGCGGATCGTGGGCATAACAGGAGGAGTGGCAAGTGGCAAGAGCCTCGTGCTACACCAGTTCATGAACCTTGGCGCTTACGCTATAGACTGCGATCTGCTCAGCAGAGAGGTTGTCATACCATGTTCGAAGGCGTGGTGGGAGATCGTGCAGTTCTTCGGCAGCGATATCCTAAGAAAAGATCTGGAGATAGACCGGAGGGGGCTGCGGGCTATCGTATTCAGCGATTCTGAAAAACTCACCGTTTTAGAGAAGATTATACACCCGGAAGTAAAAAGGAAGTGCATAGAGCGGATAGAGGCGATAAAGAGGATAGAATTAGAGCCAAAAGCGCTCGTTGTTATTGATGTCCCGCTGTTGATAGAGATGGGAATCCAGGAAGAATTCGATAAAATTATCGTTGTCTATGCCAGCGAGGAGACGCAGCTCAAGAGGGTGATGGAACGAGATGGGATAACGATGGACGAGGCGAAGAGATTGATTGAATTGCAACTGCCCCTGGGTGAGAAGCTGAGATTCGCTGATTTTGTCATAAACAATGAAGGCACGCGGGAAGAGACTGAGAACCAGGTGAGCGATATATTTGCGGCACTCTCTTCTTAAAAAATACGTAACCGGTTACCTGCTCCCTACGCCTAATTCTCGAATAACATATAAATTTATTTCATCTGCTATATCAGCAAACCGAGTCTTAAATTCTTGTATTTTGGCCCTCTTCTCCTTCCCTATCTCTGCTTTGTCAAGCTTGTCTGCAAGGTCCACCTCTTTATGAAAGATGCCATCAATCAACGTAAAAATACTCGCCCTTTTGAGTCTAAACTCGTGTAACTCATCCATGATGTTCTCTCCCTTCAAATAGTTCTCGCGGATTGCATCAAATTCCTCAAAAATCGTGCTACTTTCTTTATAAAAGGTATCCACCGTCTTCAAAAATATCTCTGACACTTCTCTCTCATTCGTTTCTTCGGTCATCAGTCTGTAAGTAATAGGGTATAAAAATTTCTGCTATTTAAATATTTCTTGATTTTGATTTAAAACCCTTACTCAATCCGGTTCAATTTCCGCCACCTCCCGCACATCTACCGCAATACCCTTCCGTGATTCCACCATCTCCCAGCCCCCCATTCGAGCTCGCCCCACGCCAAATGCTTTTGATCCACTAAACATAACTTCGTCATTCACCCGTATGTGTTCGCCAGCGTTTACAACGCCCGGCGCCAATATCGATCCTTTGGGAAGAAAATCGCCGATGTGCACCGTGTACGAAGCAAGAGAATGTTGGATTCTACGAGCTCCTTTCACGGTAAGCGCTAAAAGCCCGTATTCAGGCACAACTCTCGCGAGCACATCGCGGTTCACGCTGAGTTTATATAACGGGAACTGCCCGGTTATTTTTATCCTTTCACCTTCTTTTCTCGATACCAGCTCGCTTCCAGCACCGATACCAAACTGATAATCAGCCATTGCTTTGAGCAAGCTCGTTTTCTTCTCGAACCCCGGCATTCGCTCTTCATCGCCGCATAACACTGCTATTCGTTCCTTCAGCCTGTTCAGAGCCTCTTTTGAGGTCACTTCCTCGTCCTCTTCGCAGGTATACACCACCTCGATACCCAGATCGCCTGCAACATCTGAACAGATCTCTTTATACATGCCGCTCAGATGTGCAACGATCTGTTCGTACTTTCTCACGTTCCGCTCGAGATATGCGTGTAAACATGAAGATACCCATGCCCGCTCCTCCGCATCCCAGTATCCGGTTACCGGAATATCGTAGAATGCGGCGGGATACATGACTTCCAGTTCTCGCGGCACAACACCAAGCGGAGACGTCATGATGAGTTCATGGATATGCCCCCTATAACGGTCAATCACTTCTATGAACTTTGTGTGAGATGGTGATAGAGAATACGGCTTCCGTGCAGAACAGGGCAAGAGCAGCAAAATTTTCCTGACGGGGGGGTCATATCGCTCCAGTACTCGGGTCGCAAACCGCTTCACTTCTATCCTCTTCAGCGATTCCATCGTATTTGCCATCATACAGTTGTTCCGAGCAACCGGCGTTCTTTTCTCATAAAAATCTTCCTCATCGATATCCAGAATTCTTAACACCGCGGTTAGAAAAGGTGAGGTCCTCACCTTCAGCTCTACGTACTCCCGCAAATTGCCTGCTCGTATGCGCTCTTTTACCTTCTTCACCTCCTTCTCCAGCAGCAGCGTGTTATGTTCCGCAAGTAACAATGCCTTTTCCGTACTATTCTTTCCTCTTAACTCGGCTATTCGTAACGAAGAGCACACACTGCAATTGCACGGCAAATCCTCCAATGCACTTAATCTTGCGTCCCCTTCTTCAGTCTGATAAATACCCTGGTAGCCGGTTATCACCGCATTCATATCGTCTATCACATCGACGCCCATGTAAACGAGAAGTGCCGCATTTTCGGCCGTCGCAATCGAAGGAACCCATAACGCAACATCCGGTGGTATTGCGTTTCTCGCATCAATAATTCGCCGGACAAACTCACGCGGGCTGGTGAGTAGTGCAGAAGCATAGGAGAGCACATAAAAATCAACGAATAATAACGGGATTGCCTCGTTCACCTTTGTAACTAAAGGGTGCACGTCAGGGAGGAGGACAGTGCCGCGTGGAACGTCCCATAGTTCGTCCCGGAATAAATCGTTGAACTGAGTATCTTCTGTATGAATCACTTTTATCTCTTCTTCACCTCTACTTAAAGAATCAACGCGGAAAAGCAGCGGTGTTTGCTGCTTCTTTTCACCACGTAGAGACAAAATACCTAATCTCGCTGCACCGTCTCTCTTTCGTACCTCGTAGAATTTGCTCATCTTACTATTTTTTAAAAAATTTTTATTGCTTTTGAATCTTCAATTTTAATCTCCGATAGTCTTAGAGGTATGCAAAAATACTACGGTTATTTATACACAATTGAGAAATAATAGAATAAAAAATAGAGCAAGAGGATAGAATTATGCCCAACGAAGAAGAAGCTCTGATACCTCTACCAAGTGCCGAGCTTGTGCAGAGTTCCGAAGTACCTGCACTCCTGAAGGAGATACGTCCAGAGTGGCAGGCCAAGTCGCTGATCCAGCGAGTCTATCGCCTCTTGCCTGTCGACCCGAGTAGTGCGTGCCAGAGGATCTTCAATGCCGCCGTTCATGACCTGCGTGAAAAAGTGGACATTGCCGGGCTTGATGTCGCTAAGCAGGCGGCCGAACTCTACAAGCTACCTCCGATTTCGAGTCCGGAGACCCTCGACGAGGACTACCCTACTGCCAAACTCATTGACCTCGCATATCGAATGGGCCTCCTCACTCGACCTGAATGGCGTCGTCTTTCGAGGTGTTATGAAATCCGGCGCGACCTCGAGCACGAAGATAACGAATACGAAGCAGAAGTCGTGGACTGTGTTTACATCTTTCGTACCTGTATCGATGTGGTTCTGTCGCGGGATCCTATTCAGGCAATACGCATTACTGATGTCAAAGACTTGGTCAACCAGCCTAATGTCGCTGAGCCAACTGAGGAACTAACTGAGGACTACGAGCACGCACCGCAACCTCGTCAGGAAGAGATCTGTAAGTTCCTCATTAGCACCGCCCTCAACGAAGAGCAAGCAGAGATCGTCAGACAGAACGCCCAACGCTTCCTTGCGATCTTTGCTCAGCACACTCACAATCAGGTGAAACTGAATCTTGCACACTTCGCGATGGACAAGATTGGCCGCAAGTCTTTGTCTCGACAGATGGCGAGGGTCTGCATTGCCGCAGGTATCTTCGGCTATTTACGCGAGAAGCAGCGCGAAGACTTCTTCCTCAACTTCCTCTCGCAGATGAGGGAGGTCGGGGTGGATTGGGACGCGTTCTCCAAGCACGGCGTATTGCTTCGCAATTTTCAAGATTGTGGGGGACTGATTCAGTGTCCCGCTTCAGTACGGCGTGATATTGTCAACTGGATGGTCTTGACATACATCGGAACCTCGGGAGGGGTGACGAGGTGGGGCAACGTCCGGCATGTGTTCTACAGCAACACGGCTGCACCGTTGATTGCAGAGATGTTCAAACGGGCAGATGGGCTCATCGCCGATGATGTAAAGAATGCAGGCGGGCTCAGCGAGATCAAGCGGCTTTGCCATAATCAACACATCGCACGTCGCTTCGAGGAACTCGTCGACTTAGTTGAATCAGAGGATTAATGAGCTCCATCAAATGGCAGCACAGAGACAAGGATAAGCGTGAAACTGCGTGCTCACCTGCGCGCGTGAGCCGTGAACCCGGGGCATTATCTTATCCACGAAAGGCGCACTGTCGAAAATGTTTGCAACGTATACAGGATTGTCAGTACGATAGAACCGGACAGGTTCACCATGTGCTCCGTTTAGTTGTCTAGCGGGCTGCGAACGCCGAGAACATTCCTCGTAGCCACAGGGGTATAGATCATCGCTTTAGAATTTACTATTAGGCCATATGACCTCATCTCCATAACATCTATAGGTATGCGA
>JACUTR010000072.1 GCA_014859735.1 Candidatus Methanophagales archaeon
AATTAGTTGCTGGCTACTACGAAGAACCTGACGACACACAATGGGCAGTTTATGATGATACTTACCCCTTAGACAATGAGTATACAAATCCTCACGGTGCATATGATAACGGATGGTGCACACAAACATACTATATAATACCGAGCTTGGGGGCAGCCGTGGATAACACTGCCCTCTCCTGGAGCACAGGTGGGGGAGTAGGCTGGTTTGGGCAGACTTCGACCTATTACTTACTATGGCAGTGACGCTGCTCAGAGTGGTACAATATTCTGGCTCGCACACGTATAATTTATCTTACGAACTTAATCACGCCACTTCCCGGCGAATACAGTATGCCATCTTTTTTCATCACTTCTATCATCTCCTCAGCCTTCTCTCTTTCCATCCCTTCCTCCTCTGCAAGGTCAAGCACCTCTTCTGTGGGCACCTCCTCTCCGTATTCCTTCTCCAGCTCCTTTATGATCTCCCGTATCGATCGTGCACGGTCCCTTTTGGTCTTCGTTGTGCCCACGGTTACCCAATCGGCATCCAGCTTGCCGGTTTCTGGGTCTACAAAAACACGTTTCAAACAGTAGGTAACCACATTGATTACACGTTCAGCATCCTCAGCGGTTATTTTATCGCTGAGCCGAGCTCGTGCTCTCGCCTCGCCCAACCTGATCAACGCCTCTAACTGCCGTGCGGTTACCGGAACAGGTGCATCTTCATCTTCATAGCCCTGCCTGCGAAGCCCGATATAGAACTCCAAAAACTTATTTTTCGCTTCCTCGGCCATCACAGGGAATACCTTCCGCTTACTCCACGCGACGTATTTCCTCAATAATTCCCCGGATACTGCCGGCTCCATCGTTTGCATCGCCTCCCTGAAATGCTCTTTTTCCGCTTCTTCCATTTTTCCTATGTTCTCAAGCCTCGCAAGCAGTTCACCTGCGTAATGTGTCCCTATTATATGCTCTGCAGTTTTCGTGTCCACCTCTTCGTTCGGTCTGTCCATCATGGTAAAAATGAGGTCGAATCGTGACAATAACGTAGGAGGCATGTTTATCTGCTCCGCTATCGCGGTATATTTATCGAAGCGCCCGTATTTCGGGTTTGCGGCTGCTAACAAAGCACATCGTGAGTTTAACCTTGCCATTATCCCTGCTTTGGCGATAGAAACCGTTTGCTGTTCCATCGCCTCGTGGAGTGCATCACGGTCCTCCTTTTTCATCTTGTCTATCTCATCTACCGCCGCTATCCCTTTGTCCGCAAGGACCAGAGCACCTGCCTCTAACGTCCATCTTCCTTCCCCAAACTCATCTCTCACCGCCGCTGCCGTGAGTCCTGCAGAAGTGCTGCTCTTCCCACCGGTATACAAACCCCGCGGTGCTAACTTCACCAAAGAGATGAGCAATTGACTCTTTGCAACCCCCGGATCACCAACGAGAAGCACGTGTATATCCCCTCTTACCCGTGTCTCATCCGGCAGCTCCTTTGGGACACCTGCGAATAATTGGAGGATCATTGCCTCCTTTATCTCTTCGTAGCCGTATATAGAGGGAGCAATGCTTCTTATAAGCTTCTCATACACATCTGGCTGATCCCGCAACGCCATTATCTCACGTTCGTCCTCTTCTGTTATCTCAATCTCTTCAAATTCCTCCTCTTTGAGCTCCAACGAATTGCCATCAAGGAATATATCAAAGAAGGGTGTCTTCCCAAATTGCGTTGTTCTCTGATATGACCTGAGAATCCCGGTAACAATGACTCGATCGCCGGGAGATACCTCGCCTGAAATGTCGGCTTCCAGATTAACGTCCAGTACTTGCGGTAATTCACCACCTCTCAATTCCTCTGGTGACTCCTGTAACCGTATTTTTTGCGCATTCACAAATTTGGACTTATCCACCCGTATTATGAAACGCTGTGCCTTTCTTCCACATCCTCCGCTCTCCTGTTCACACTCCACCGGCTCTTTAAATTGCCGCCCACTTTGCAGTACCGAGAAGATATGGTGGCAAAAGGGGCATTCAAATGCCGCCTCTACTATTCTCGGTCTCACCTCTGTCGCCTTGGTAACCAACCCCTCTATGCCCATCAGCTTACCTATGTCCTCGCTTCGAATGTCCCTTATCTTTATCTTTCTCGGAAGCTTTATGATACGCAAATTGGCTTCGTCGAGTGTAACACCGGTAGGGATATCCATCTCCCGTAAAGCCCGTGTTGCTGATTCAATTGTTACATCAGGGTCATCTAAAAGCATATCTGCAATAGTTGGGTCGTATATATCCATCTCAGAGAATTGAACAAACAAACTACGCCGTTCAGGGTAAGAATTCGAGAGCTCTATGATTTCGTCCCAATAATACTTCTTCAGAAAGTCCTCCCATTTATCCGTCACCAAGTCCTGCATCATTATATCCTTGTACCTCTATTCCTCATGGTATTTATTATATATTTGCATCTGTATCTATCCTGAAGTGATACTTTTATAATTGTGATAAGAAAGAAGCACGAAAAGGAAGAAAGGGAGAGAATGTCAAAATTAGCGGTGGTTTTTGATGGTGCGGGCGTTATATACGCACCGTTCAGGATCATAAAAGATGTGGAGAGGGGGGTGACCAAGCGCAGCAGCGTCTCCGGAGTAACCTGCACGGATCGGCTCGAAAGAGGTGCATTGGCAGTATTGAAGACAAGGTATGAAGAAACGATAGAGAAAGAGGATCCTGCTAAGAATTTATCAGAGTTAATGAAGGAGAAAAAAATCGAAAACAAAGTTATTTATAAGAAAGATGTGATAAGTGACCAGGAGGTGATTGAACTACTCTTGAGGGATACAAACGTCAAGGTACGGGATGTGCACGAGACAGTAACCATTTTGAAAAGATGTGACATCCTTCCGGTAATGGGAATAGGTTTGATTGTGGATATGGTAGAAAGAGCGATACGATATGTCATTGCAGGAGGTATAAACCTCTTTCCCGGGACGCCTAAACTGTTTAAAGAACTACGTGAGCTGGGTGTTCTTACCTTTATTGCATCGGGGGATAGGATCGAGCAAGAGGAAATGGCGGTATACTTACCCGATGTGCTGCCGGAACATATCGTTGGCATGATGAATCCAGATGATAAGCGGGAATTGGTGAGGAGGTTGAAGAAAGAGCATACGGTGATGATGGTAGGTGACGATAGGAATGATTATCTTGCAATGCAGGAAGCGGATATCGCGGTATTATCGCTGCAAGAAGCTGCAGATAGGCCAAAAGAGATTTTTGATGTTGCCGATTATAGGATCAAGAATGTAGGAGAGATAAGGGAGATAATAAAAGAGATATGGGGGTAAAAATGGAAAGCTCGAGAGAGGAAGTGGACGTGGAATCGCTGGCAGATGGGTTGAGAAACTTCGAGGGAGTGAAGCGAAAGAGAGCGATAGATGATCTTGTAAAAAGGCTGGGTGATTCTGATAAAGTAGGAAGCCGAACGATAGCGGGATTTGGAGAGGACGCGGCGGTGCTTAAAATTGACAATGATAATGATACTTATCTTTTACTTGCAATGGATGGTATCTGGGGTAGATTGTTGAGTGTAGACCCCTGGTGGGCGGGATATTGCGCTGTGCTCGTTAATGTGAATGACATAACGGCGATGGGAGGCACTCCGTTGGCAATGGTGAATTTGACCTCAACGCAGAAGAAGGATATATGCCTCGAACTGGGACGAGGAATGGAGGACGGCGTGAAGAAATTCGGCGTGCCCATGGTCGGGGGGCATCTGCATCCTGATACGGTTTACGATGCGCTCGACGTTGCTATAATAGGGACGGTAAAGAGGGATAGTGTTATATTTTCAAACAGCGCGAAACCTGGAGACAAGGTAGTGGTTGCAATCGACCTCAATGGCAGAGTATCTCCGAGATACAATCTGGCATGGGATACCACGACAAGAAAGTCAACAGCCGAGATAAAAAAGCAACTGGAAACAATGGTGAAGATCGGGGAGAAGAAGTTAGCAACCGCTGGAAAGGACATAAGCAATCCCGGCACAATAGGCACCCTCGGCATGTTACTTGAGTCTTCAGGAGCAGGAGCACTTGTCGAGCTGGCTAAGATACCAAGGCCGAGTACAGAAAAGATATCTTATGATCAATGGTTAAAGATGTATCCCGGAACTGGTTTTGTGCTCACGGTCGAGAGCGAGGCTAAAGGAGCGGAATGTATAAGAATATTCCAAGAAGCTGGAATAGCAGCTTCTCTCATTGGTGAGGTGGATACGAGCAAGAAATTGAGAATAACAAGTGGTGAAGAGACCGCAACGGTATTTGACTTCGAGAAGGAGAAAATAACGGGAATAGTCCCCAGTATCATAACATATACGATGCCGTAAGCATCTCCTGTAAAAACCCATGAAAGAGGATTTTAATGAGTTATCTGAGCAGATAAGAGCGGGTAAAATTGAGAGAGAAGACGCGTTCTTCTTAGCACGTAACCCACCATATTTGTTCTGCATTGCCGATGAGTTACGAAAGGAGGAGAAGGGTGATATTGTCACGTATGTGGTGAATCGCAACATCAACTTCACGAATATCTGTGTGGGCGTGTGTAAGTTCTGTGCGTTCCGGGAAGAAGAGGAGAAGGGCTATCTGTTGAGCATAGATGTGGTCTTAAGCAATGTTCAGGAAGCGGTGAATAACGAGGCAACGGAGATCTGTATTCAAGGTGGTCTGCATCCCAACCTTCTGGTGGATACCTATTGTGAGATCATTGAAATGATAAAATCGCATTTTGATGTGCATATACACGCCTATTCGCCGATGGAGATCTACCATATGGCAAGAAATTCGGGGATGACCGAAGCGGAGGTATTGAGAGAATTAAAGAAAGCTGGGCTGGATTCTATCCCGGGGACCGCAGCAGAAATACTCGATGATTCGATACGAGAAGTGATATGCCCCCGGAAGCTAAAAACTGAGAGATGGGTCGAGATAATAAAGACTGCACATCGGTTGGGGATCCCATCAACGGCAACAATCATGTATGGGCATATTGAATCGTTGGAGGACCGAATTGATCATCTATTCAAGATACGGGAGATACAAGAGGAGACAAGAGGCTTTACCGAGTTTGTACCGCTGAAGTTCATGCGAAAGCATAACGAATTGGGGCGGATGGTGAAGAGCAAAGCTTCTTTTTTTGACGATGCAATCGTTCATGCGCTCGCCCGGGTTATTCTTCATCCCTATTGTAATAATATACAAGCATCGTGGGTGAAGTTGGGTGTGCGGGATGCACAGAGGATGCTTTATTTCGGTGTCAATGACCTGGGTGGGACGTTGATGGAAGAGAACATCTCACGGTTATCGGGTTCACAGGCTGGTGAGTATATGAGTCCAGAGGACTTTGATAGAGTTATAAAGGATGCGGGGAGAATATCTCGGAGGAGAACTACCTTATATGAATTATTGTAATAAAGGAGGTGAGAAAAATGAGGATTCTGTTGGATGTATAAGTGAAATACCACCGCCTTAACTCCTAAACACTCTTCACACTTCTATATTTACTCACAAGCCAGCCAGCTAAGCCAGCCAATCCAAATATCATGCCTATAGGAAAACACAGCCAACTCCCCTCCAACCAGGAACATCCTAAGACAAAAGAGGGGAAGTATGCGATCATAAAGGACATAATACCGTGTCTCTCTTTACTCCAGACTCCATATAAAAATGCCGTTAATGGAAATATAATCATCATTAGATGAATACCACAGATGGTATAGATTTGTGGATAAAGTCTCGGCGGATAATATGGAATGAGCACCAGTTCCACCAATATAAGCCAAATGGTAAAGATAGATATGATCCCTATGCCAACAAACTCTCTTTTATTTAAAAATGGCTTCTCTCCTTTTCTTATTCGCCTTCCAAGAACTGATGTCCCGTAACCGATGAATCCAAGACCAAATCCTGCCCATATACAGATGAGGAAGAACAGTGCGAGTAAAAAAAGATAATTCCCTTTTGGAATGTTCATATAATGATAAAGATGAATGGCTACATAATATATGCTTATTACAAATCCAATCAGAAAAGCAAATATGGAGGCATATCTTTTCATAAAGTAGCCGATTAGAAATCCTAAGAGTGTTATACCACTGATCCATTCTCCTAATGAGACTAACGGAAATAAATGGAATATAATCATTTTTTCAACTTCCCCCGATATTACTCTTACTCTGGAAGGTGAACCTAACGGGATTGTGCCCATAAGCTGTGATATTTCCTTCCGTATGTATTTCTCTTCTTCACTCGTGTATTTGCCTTCCTTTATGTATTTGAGCTCCTCATGTGCAGCTAAGGCGAGTTCAGAACACTTTAATGAGCGATTTGCCATCTCTTCTGCTCTTGCTCTTTCCTTCATCGGAAACTTGTTGTAAATAGACTCAACAAGATGCACTCTAAAAGGATTATTTTTGGCTATCTCAGCAGCTTCTTCAAACTTTGAACGAGCAAGTGAGAAATTTTCCGATGCATACAAACTCAACCTCGCCGCTTCATCAGAATTAAAATTAAAATGATATTCATACGATGCACGCCCAATTAAATTCGTTCCTTTATCAGCGTATTCCATTCCGCTATCATAAGCATTAGAATATTCTATCCATGGTAAAGCAGTCCAAATGATGAACGATACCAGAATAAATAATAAAATTCCAGTTGCAAGTATCTTCCTCCTCATTCCTGTTGATTGTATCAATCTCATCCAAAAAAATATCTTCATTCACGCACATATGAACCCAACCCCATAATATTCATCGCCGACTTTGATGTTGTGTGAGCCCTTTTCATCGAGAAAAACTCCAATTCTCCCCCACTCGTCCGGATGCACTTTTAAACCCGCTCGACCATTTTCGCTTCTATTTGCATCCTCTATTACTTTTTTAAGAGCGGGATATTCCTCCAATTCCTCTTCGGTTATATTTGCGTAGTATTTTTGAACTATTAAATTACTTATAAGCTCGAATTCATAATACTCTTCTCCAAACTCAATCGTCCTTACGCCCTTTTTGTCAAGAAAATCTTCTATTCTTAACCATTCATCGAGACTTATGCTCATCTTAAAAGGCTTACTCCTATCTGCAAATTTATCTGCAAGCTCTTTTCCTCTTTTGAGAATTGAATACTCCTCTAAATCCTCTTCGGTCACGTTGGCATATCGCTCTGGGACCTCTGGGAGTTTTTTAGATGCTAAACTGCAATGAAATTCAATTTTATAATACTCATCACCAATCTTAATTGTATGTAACCATGCTCGGCCAAGAGAAGTTTCTATACGCTGCCATTCATTAGGATGCAAGCTTACGACGCCCATTTTATTCTTTTCTGCCTGCTCTATTGCCTCTTTAATAGCTGGATATCTCTCCAATTCCTCCGCTGTCAAATTTATATAGTCGCTTGGTGCGCTCAATGTACGAACACTTATATATTTCGCATAATAATGCTCGTGGGCACCATAAGCCATTATACCCTGAAAGGCTAAAAAGAGAAAAAGAAAAGAGATGCCAAATACTTTCAATCCGAAACCAAATGAATGCTCCTTCGATATATACAATCCAACGAGGAATAAAAGAGCATAAATTATCAAAGCGAAGGGAAATATTGCTAAAAGTCCTCCGGTAGCTTTGAAAATTAAATAACCAAGCTGCATTTCGTCCCCTAAGTAGAAACCAGCAAAGAAAGACAGAATACCTATTATAGAAAACATGAGATATTTCCACCCCCTTCCCCTTCTTTCCACCTCTTTCTTCCTCTCATGCCATATACCCAAGCAAATAGCTAAGACCCCGATTAGGGGGAATATGAAAAATATGAGAAATGCTTTTATCATTATCATAGAAACTCCGAGCATTTTACGTACCTCCCCTCCAGAATATCCAAGTTCGAGTAGTGGTTGTAAACTGCCAGGAGGTGGTTAATGTAGGAGCAAAGCCAGGACCCGGGGGCTCTCTTTGTCCAGCAGTGATTGTGACGGTGTAGTTTGTCCCTGGTTGCAGAGGCTTGGCAAGGTAAAAGGTGTACTTGCCGCTGTAAAGAATGAGTTCCTTCTTGATGTGGCTTATCTCTGCCTCTGGCTCTATTCCCAGTTTTAAAATACCTGGCGGCCTGGTAAAACTTACTGAGATATAAGTATCGAGCGGTACATCCTTTGCTCCCGGTTCAGGGAAGCGATCAGAAGGATGATACGGTGGGGGCATAAGCGATTGGTTAGAAGGTATGGTAGGTAAAGTAACATTTGTTGAGGAACCAGGGTATTCTACTTCAGTAACTGGTTCATAATGCGAAGTTTCATGTATGAACGGTGATTTCCAAGCTATTGTGAATTCCGCATCCTTT
>JACUTR010000073.1 GCA_014859735.1 Candidatus Methanophagales archaeon
TTCACCTGGGATAAAATCGCCGCACGTACCATTGGGATCTATGAGGATGTGATAAAGGGAGTTGGAAGATAAGGTATGAGGATTGGTTTTTTCGTGGGGGAGTATCCGCCGCTGATAGTCAGTGGCTTGGGGACGTATGCGGAGAATATATGCCAGGCGATGAAGAAACGGGGGCACGATATTTCCGTGTTTACGATGAATGATGGAACATTGAAGACGAGGGAGACGGTAAAAGGCATTGATGTGAATAGACCACTGCTCGTGAATGGAAGCAGCATACTGCCCCAGTTGCTCACCAAGGAAGACCTGCTGCTATCAGGCACGGGGATCAAATTCTTCAATGATGTGCTTGTCTACAACATCCTCAGCGCGACTAAATTTGTTAACCAGCTTATTAAAAAAGAGGGATTAGCATTTGATATAATCTCCGCACACGACTGGTACAGTGCGATAGCCGGGATACTGATAAAGCAAGAGACCAATTTACCCTTTGTTTTCCACCTTCATTCAACCGAAGGGGTTCGATCACCACTTGTTAAAGGATCATCAGTTATTCGTCATATCGAAAAAGCTGCCGCTAAGGTCGCTGATCGTGTAATAACCGTATGTTATCCCAGACACGAGTATCTCGCAGCGCATGGATTTGATGCGACGAAGATAACCGTTTGTTGGAGTGCCGTCAATTTAGATACATACGATCCAATTAGGGTTAAGCCTGAAGCGATTAAGGTCTTGAGGAGCAGATACGGGATTAAACTTGAAGAGAAGATGCTGCTCTACCTTGGAGGGCTGGCTCAGATCGGGGGCGTTATAAACCTGGTGAAAGCAATGCAATTGGTGACAAGTAGGCGCCCAGAGGCAAAACTGGTTATTCTTGGAAAAGGTGAGTTCGAGCACGACGTTTCCAATTTGATAACCGATTTGAGACTGGGAGATAGGATAAAGACGAGGTTTGAGTGTGTGACAGAAGAAGAAAGGATAGTCCATTACGGCGCTTGTGACGCAGTTATTTGCCCCACGCTCCGCGAACCTTGTAGCATCATCTCTTTAGAGGCGATGGCGATGAAGAAACCGATTATACTTGGCTCTAAGGGCGTTTGTTACTCCTGTGACCATATAATCCCTTCAGGCCGTGACCAAACGGGCATTCTCACTGATGGCAGCAATTTCGCAGACCTCGCATGGGAGATCTGCAGTTTGCTTAAAGATACTGGAAGAGCGCGGGAGATGGGTAAAAGAGGAAGGAAACGCGTTGAAAAGTATCTCACGTGGGATACAATCGCCGAACATACGATTGCACTCTATGAGGATGTGATAACCGAGGTGGGAACTAAGATTGAGAATACTTCTCTCGTTCGGGGTAAAATTATGAGTACATAACTTCAACACTCTATAACGTCCATTCACCGATGAGATTGAGGTACCTCATTTATTGAATTTTTTATTCATAATATTAACAAAAATAATTGAATATAATTGAAACTTTTTTTCGAAACAAGGAAAATTTTTAATGCATTATTATACATTATAGTAGTGAAAAGCAGAGTACCAGTGGGAAACGACGGAGGTGTACGAAAAAGTTGGGTTACCCGACGGGTGCAGCGGCTACTAGAAAGAGAGCGATAAAATGAGAATTGGATTTTTCGTGTGGGAATATCCACCGAGGATGGTGGGTGGCTTGGGAACGTACGCCGAGAATATTTGCCCAGCTCTGGTAAGCCAGGGACACGATGTTTCCGTGTTTACCATGAACGATGGGACGTTAAAGACAAGGGAGACGTTGAAAGGTATCGACGTTAACAGACCGATGCTCGTTGACGGAGGTGGCATACTTCCGCTCTGCATGACCGAAGATCTGAGAAGATGGGGTACCGGAATAAAATTCTTCAACGATGTGCTTATCTACAACATTCTGAGCACGACTAAATTCGTTAACCAGCTCATAAAAAAAGAAGGTTATAAGTTTGATATAATCTCCGCACACGACTGGCTGAGTGCGATGGCGGGGATAATGGCAAAGCGAGAGACAGGCCTACCATTCGTCTTTCACCTTCATTCAACCGAATGGGGTCGCGCGCTCAATGGTGGCTCACAGACGGTTATGCATATCGAAAAGACCTCAGCTGAAGTAGCTGATGGGATTATAACCGTAAGTTATCCAATGCAAGAAGACCTTATAAGGCACGGCTTCAGCTCTGATAAGATAAAAGTCTGCTGGAATGGCATTCCGGTGAGCAAATATGATCCAAACAAGCTCTTAAAAGAGGATAGTGCGGGCTTGAGGAGCAGATATGGGATTAGTTCAGAAGAACGGATGATACTCTTTGTGGGGAGATTGACTGGGGTAAAGGGTGTCGTGAACCTGGTAAAAGCGATGCCTACGATCATCAGCAAGCATCCCGAGGTGAAGCTCGTTATCCTTGGAAAAGGTGAATTAGAGCGAAGTATTTCCGATCTGATAAACGTCTTGAAGATCGGGGATCGAGTGAAGACGAGGTTTGAGTTTGTACCGGAGAAGGAAAGGATAGCGCATTACGGTGCCTGCGATCTCTTTGTTGCTCCTTCTCTGTACGAGCCGTTTGGGATTATTGCCTTAGAGGCGATGGCGATGGAGAAGCCCATGGTGGTTGGTGCCCGCGGCACCAGTGGATTCAGGGATTTTGTTATCCCTTCCGGGCCTGATCAAACCGGCATTCATGTTGATGGCAACAATTCGGCGGATATAGCGTGGGGGATAAATTCGCTCCTTGAGGACCTGGGAGGCGCGAAAGAGATGGGCAAAAGAGGTAGGATACGAGTGGAACAGTATTTCACCTGGGATAAAATCGCCGCACGTACCATTGGGATCTATGAGGATGTGATAACGGGAGGGTGAGAATCAAAGAAGAGTATTTGTTTAGCTCCATAAAAAATCCAAAATCCCAATACATACCAATACTACCAACAACTTTTCTTTAGAAAAGAAAACTTGACTAAAGAAACAAGAATTTTTTGGTAAAGCTTTTTGCTTGCAAAAAGGTTTATTTGGAAATTGGGATTTATTTTCTTCCTTCCACCCGCTCATCACCACGGTCGAGTTCTTTTAAAGGGTAATCGAGGCTCTTTGCCCTTGCGATACCGATAACTCCCCAGCCATAAATCCCCGGCGAAGCTGGAGATTGCTTGTTGCTTCCTCAAATACGTTGTATGCCTGAATTTTCTCAAAATCGTATTTAACTTCCTCCTTTGCTCCTCCACTGAGATCTCCTCCTCGGCTTCTCCTTTACCCTTAACCTCTTGACAGAGTTGCTCCAGGCTCTCGAATATATCCTTGAGCTCCTCGTCATCTACATAATAACTGACGAGTTCTCCCAGTTCATCATAGACCTCTTTCAGTCTTTGCTTGTAGCTCAGAAGATGGTTTCCCGCCAAACATACTTCGCTCTCGCTTAAAACCCGCTCAAGTCTATCAAGAGTCCATCCACTGGCTAAAAGACGCACCTCGGGATAGAATCTCTTCACATACTCGGGCTTCAGTGTCAATATGTTTCGAACGCTTACGATACCTATGAGCACACCGTTTTCAACCACGGGCAGCCTTTTTATACGCTTTTTCGCTGCGAGTGCACTTGCTTCATCTATCGAGGCTTCAGGCTCGATAGTGACCAGTGGGGAAGACATTATCTCGTTTGCTTTTACCTCATCTGCCCGTTTATTCTTCAATAAAACTTTCAACGCGATGTCACGCTCGGTAATAATCCCCGTGGGTTTGCCTTCCGAGGTGATGACCACACTGCCAATGCCCAGTTCTGCCATGTCCTTCACCACTTCTGTAACAGAAGCATCTTCATCTTCAGTGATGATCGGACGGCTCATTATCTCACGGACTTTCATCTTTTCATCACTCTTAAAAGAGGTTGGGTGGTCACTTTAATATTTATATATATGTCCCAGATCCTTTAAATTTATGGGCCAAAACAGGAATAGTAAATAAATTTTTTGTGAAAGATGAAATGAGAGAAAAGATACCGCCTGAATTGGTAGATGCGCTGTCTAAAAAGAAGGGTTTTTCGCTGCTGATAAAAGGAGCACCGGGGACAGGGAAGACAATACTTGCCCTCGAAATAATAAGAATGTTTGGGTGCGCAAACGCTGTTTATCTCTCCTCAAGGGTTCCTGCAACAAGTCTTTACGAGCAATTCCCATGGTTGGATGCGTGCATCGAGCCTTTGAATTTGATGGACGTCACGAAATTGTATTCCTCCTCAGAAGGGGTTCCGAGAGTGGAGCCTTTCCCCGACGTTCTTTACTCAAGGTTGGATCAAATAGGAAAACCTGCTATCGTGGTAATTGATAGCTGGGACGCAATAGCCTCACAGATGGGTGGGGAAAAGAATGAGATGTTCGAAGCTTCAATAACTCAATTGGTAAGCGGTAATGAAATGAAATTGATCCTCGTATCTGAGACACTTGGAACAACATCTCGTGATTTCATAGTGGATGGAGTAGTAACGCTCAAGCGTCCACTGATAGATTACCGGAGGGTGCGGGAATTAAAACTGGAGAAATTGAGAGGTGTCCGTATACATCAACCGAGATATGCATTTACGTTAGAAAACGGTGAGTTCCAATATATTAAGCCGTTCAAGCGAAAGAGTATTAAAAAACCACTCATAATAAATAGCTTCCCAGGCAGTGAGCGGTACGTATCTACCGGGAGTGAGGACCTGGACAGGGTCTTGGGCGGAGGACTCAGACGGGGGAGCTTTAATGTTATTGAGTTCGGTGACGATCTGTCAATCTGGGGATATCAGATGCTTACTGTTTTCATGATTATAAACAGCATAGAACAAAGGAGTCATTGCGTCTCTCTTCCAGGTTGTGCATGGGATGAGAAGGGTTTGAGGAGGGAGTTGCTTCCTTTTGTAAACGAGGAGGATTATAAGAAGTATGTGACCTTTTTTGAGGTAGCGCCTGGTAAAAAGGGAACAGAGAAGCGAAAAAATGTGAAGTTTTTAGAAGGAGAGTCAATAGCATCCGATTTTGGTGAAATTGAGAGCTTCATTTCCGAGTTAGAGCCCCCCGTATTGATTACTATTGGAACAGATGTATTAGAGCATCCCTATCATTTGAAAGAGAGGGGGAGGCTGGGAACCATGGTGAGATGGCTCTCTCGTTTGATGGCAGATACGAGGGAGGCGGGTAACGTTGCGGTGCTTGGAACAAATCCGAAACTGTTATTGCATGGAGAATTAACGCACTTATCAAATACCTATCTAAAATTAACAACGCTTGATAACTCGGTTGTCCTCTATGGTATCAGACCAGAGACGGGTTTATATTGTCAGGATTCCACCATCGTTGATGACCATCTCAAATTGGAGCTTACACCATACCTGTAAATAATATCACCACACAATAAGAAATGTTTTTTGTATATGTTCCAAACCTTTAGACAGTATTAAATAATCGTCGTGCACCTTCTTCAGATACTTTGCTAACCATATCATCACGCAATAGAATATCACAAGCACAATGTATCTTATATCTCTGAAGAGGAAATCCAGAGGGAGCAAAGCTTCTTCTACTCCTCCACTCTCCGCTAATCTATACCATCTCATTCCGTAGTAAACTATCACATAAATGTTTATCATGGTCAGACTAACAGCAATCCAATGGAAAATCTTGTTCATTTCTAACCAGCCCTTCAGTTCCTTGCTCATGAGATATACGTAAGCAAAGAGAACCCAGCCCAATATGAAAAGGGCTATGCCTGAACATATGCTCTCCCAGAGCGCTATCTCACCATTCAAACTTATGCCTGTTCGCCATATAATTGCTATCACTATAATTGCAATCAACGCCCGCTTATCCATTATCGCTTTACCAAAGGATTCTTTTACGTTCATCTTTGGTTCAGTTAAAATTCACCGTCAGCAGATATAATCAATAACCTTCAACCTTACCCGTTAAAAAATAAAAAAGAGGAAAATAAAAAGCAATCCCCCCCTTTACGTCTCCCTTGCAAATGCAACCCAGGTTTCAGTGGTTGCAACATCCCTGCTTTGGCGAAGGAAATCTTCGATCGCTTTTGCGTCTTCCGCCTCGTAAATCCATATGGCGTCATACCTGCCCAGCGTATGATACACTTGCAGGAACTTGACGCCTTTGGGCGGCTCCCGGAGTATCTTGTCACCGAATTTTCTCGCCTCCTCCGCCATACCTGGGTTGACTCTCACGCATGTGATGAACAACATCTTTCTCTCTCACCTCTTTCTCTTTAACTTAACGATTCAGGCATATTAATAAAATAACTTTCGATTTTTGCTTTTGCTTTTTTCATTTCATCTACAGTACTTATTTACCGCGGAGCCCGCAGAGAACACAGAGAGTCAGGAAAAATATTTACCATTAAACCCCTCCGGGGTTTCCGGGAGTAATGGGGCGGAGCCCCATTATATTTCGTCATCTCAGCGCTCTCCGTGATCTCGGCGGTAAACAAATATCATCTACATTTTCAACATTTGTGCTCGAGGGCACTCAAATCAAAATAGATATCTCTTCACATGAACTGACTCGGCAAATACCGCTCCTAAATCCACCGTCCCGACCACATCCACAACGCCTAAAGCCGCTATAACCTCACCTTTTTCATTCCGAATGGGAGCAACAACCACTGGTATTCGCGCATACCTCCCCGTAGGTGCCATTGTCCGAATCACCCGATTTTCCTCGATCGCTCGTTCTAATATCGGACCGGTGTAATCATAATCGATAACTTCGCCTTTTTCTACGCGAACGCCCTTTTTATTCTTGCTCCGCATTGCTACGGGTATTACAAGCAGTTCATTCACTGCTTTGGCTATCGGTGCGAGTTCCTCTGCGGTTGAGTCTTTACTTATTACTATCTCATCTTCCATTTTTTCACTTATAGGATTTTGGGTTTTTCTCCCGTCTTAATTTGTTCGAGAACGCGAGGGAAGTCGGCAAATACCGCTCCTAAATCCACGGTCCCGACCACATCCACAACGCCTAAAGCCGCTACAGCCTCCCCTTTTTCATTCCGGATTGGAGCAACAACCACGGGTATTCGTGCATACCTCCCTGTAAGCGGCGTTGTCCGTATCACGCGATTCTCCTCGAGCGCACGTTCTAATACCGGACCGGTGTACTCATAATCGATCACCTCTCCCTTTTCGACGCGAACACCCTTCTTATTCTTGCTCCGCATGGTCACGGGTATCACAAGTAAGTCATTCACTGCGAGAGCGATCGGTGCGAGCTCTTCTGCGGTTGAGTCCTCAGTTATTACTATCCCTTCTGTCAATTTCTTCACTCTCACCTCAACTTAAGAAAGTAAAAGCAACTCATGGTCTTTCCCATGCTTTTTCTAATATCTCCGGTGCTCCTCTAAATATTATCTGATAATCCCCATGCACCCTCCTCAGATACCTCGTTAACCATATTACCACGCAATAGAATATCACCAGCATCATAAACCTTATATTTCTAAAGAGGAAATCCAGTGGCACAGTAGCTTCTATTGCACCTCCTAATTCATGCCACCTCATCCCGTAGTAAACGATAACATAAACGTTTATAGCAGCTATACTAACAGCAATCCAATGATAAATCTTATTCAATTCTAACCAGCCCTTAAGTTCCCTGCTCATGAGATATATGTAGGCAAATAGAGCCCAGCCCAATATGAAAAGAGCTATACCTGAACATATGCTCTCCCAGAGCGCTATCTCACCATTCAAACTTATGCCTACTCGCCACAGGATAGCTATCACTAAGATGGCAATCAAAGTTCGCCTGTCAATTATCGCATTGCCCAGGATCTCCTTTACACTCTTCTGATATAGAATCTCCTTTCCCATTTATCCGCTGTGGAATCCCTTCAGTTCTTCGTATCGCTCGATGATGATGCTCTTGAAGTTGCTCGGTGATGCTCTTATCTTATCCGCGGTATCTTTATCGCCTAGATATTCTATCCACGATGCTACCCACTCCGCTTCATTTTCCATGAGCATGTCAATTCTCTCCTTCAACTCCGATATGTTGTTTAGAGCGATACAATCAGTGCCCCTGAACAGATAATACGGGTTCTTACCGGCAGGCTTCAACAGGCTGCTGGCGATCTCTGCTTTTCCCTGTTCCTCCGTCTCCAATTCCTCCGCCCATTTCCTCTTTACCGGATCCCATTTCCTTTTCTTTTTTTGCGCCATGACTATCACCTCCTAACTTTTCACTAATTATCACATGGCTGTATCTTTAATCTGTAACAAGAGTATAAATTACCTTTAGTGTCATTTGACACCTGGTTCATGATAGCATCTAAGTCTATAA
>JACUTR010000074.1 GCA_014859735.1 Candidatus Methanophagales archaeon
GGCGGAGCCCGTGATGGGGCAGAGCCCCACATGTTTGGTAGTATTGGTATATATTTGTATTTGGGATTTTCTACGGAGCTAAACAAGTACAGTCAATATCACGTGCAACTCGTTTATTTTAGACGGAGAGCGTTTTTAAGTTAAGAAGGAGAACGGATCCCACTAAAATAATCCCTGAGGAAAGAGCCAAGACCCTCAAAGAATCGTATCTCCTCGTTGCTCACGACTTCATACCCCCTCCTTATTGATTCTGATACATTTTTTCCCACACTACATGAACCCAGCTCGTTCTTTAACAAGCTGACGACATCGGTATACCTCCTCTCTACCTCCACCACGTACCTACCACCCTCAATAAAAAGTGGCGATGCGGTATACTTGCTTTTAAACTGCTCTGAATGATAGTTAGATGTAACGGGAGGCCCTACATGCTTCTTTATCCTCGGGAGACTCCAAACGACCAGCTCGAAGAGCAAAAAGGCTTTGTCTCCCTCCACCGAGACATCACTCTTATATACCTTAAATCCATTTCGGTCTATCAGATTGGTGACCGATGCTTCTGCTTTTCGTAACTGGGGGAAGAGGATATCCTCGACCACATCAGGCGCCTCAAAGAGGACCATCACGAATTCCGTGCCTCGTTCCTTCACGAGACGCATGAATTCAGCCCTGCTCATGGGTTTCCCTTTCCGTGGTGAAAAGAATTCCTTGCTGGGGTGCGCCAGAAAATCCCGTGCTGCGTCTACCAACCTGCAAAAGGAATACTCAGATACCGCGGCTGCTACATTCCTCCTCGGATCGACAGGATCGATCACAATGAGTGGCTCGGTACCCACTTCCCGGTACGTGCCTTTCCCTTCTATATCTAGTCGTTCACCATATTGCCACTGAGATGCGTTCTTGAGCAGCTCGGTGAAAGACGAATACTTCAGGATGAGCAGTTCGCAGAGATACCCGGCAAATCCTTTTCGCCTCAGCTCAGAGCCGTAAATACCCAAATGCTTCATGAATTGCTTGAGCAGCAGCACTTCATCCTCGAGTCCCGCTATTCTCTTCACCACATATCCATTATGGAACGGTGTCCGGTCCACTGCTGATTTCAAGAGCGAGGCGTCTTTTACCGCGAAGCAGGGCACTAAGTCCGCTTCGTGCTCTTTTCTACCCTCGGCATCGGAGAAGTACGCGTGAATATACGGATGCGAGGCATAGCGCTCCTCATATCGATCCGCAATACTCTTCGCGAGCGCAAGCCCTCGCTCTTCAAACTCCTCTTCTGATAGGTCCGCAGGAAACATGATGAAGATATCAATGTCAGCCTCGCCACGTATCCAGGTATTTCGCGCGGTTGAGCCTACGGAGATCGCATGAGCTTCTATACCCATCTCAGCTGCCTTCTTGTTTATCCTCGCGATTATAAAGTCTGTTACGGCTTTTACTCGCCTCCTCTCTCCCTCATCAGGTCTTATGTGCTCTATGACCGCTTTACAGATCCTTTTTAGCTCTTCGTTCGCTCTCATCATTGCAGGGGGAAATTAATCTCAATTATTCATAGGACTCTTCTTAAAAAGATGATTTGATGATGATTAATATACCTAAATAACGTTTATTAATCAATTAACCAATCGCGTGAACAATCCCTTTCGAGAATATTGATGGGAATATGACTGAGTTTGAAATACGGCATAAGGACTTAATGGGAAGGATAGGAAAGCTTCGAACATCTCATGGATACATCGAAACGCCGACGATCATGCCGGTAATAAACCCGAATCTCAACTCAATCGGGGCTGAGGAGATGAAGAAATACGGGGCTGAGATACTCATTGCAAATGCGTATATAATCTATCGGAAAGAGGGGTTGAGAGAAGCAGCTATTAAAAAGGGTATTCATGCGCTTCTGGGGTTTGAACTGCCCATAATGACTGATTCTGGTTCTTACCAGCTCTACGAGTACAAAGACATCGAGGTGAGTAATAGAGAGATAGTGGAATTTCAACAGCGTATCGGCTCTGATATCTGTGTGCCGCTGGATATCCCAACCCCGCCAAACGTGAAGAGAGAAAGAGCAAAGGATGATTTAGAGGAGACACTGCGAAGGATGCAGGAAGCACGAAGTCTAATTCAAACTAACCTGCTTGCCGGAGTGGTGCAGGGCTCCACCTTTTTAGACTTACGGGGAGAGTGTGCACAGCATGTTTCAGAAATTGGTTTCGAGGTCTATGCAATAGGGGGCGTCGTGCCGTTGCTGGAATCCTACAGCTTTGATAAACTGGTGGATATAATCGTGGCATCGAAGCTGAATTTACCCTTGAATGCGCCTGTTCATCTATTCGGAGCTGGCCATCCTATGATTTTTCCATTAGCCGTTGCTTTAGGTTGCGACCTGTTCGATTCCGCTGCCTATGCGCTCTATGCAAAAGGGAAGAGATATCTAACCAGTGATGGGACGAGGAAAGTGGAGGAGTTGAGTTATCTCCCCTGTTCGTGCCCTGTGTGTTCCTCTTACAGCGTAAAAGAGATAAAAGAGAACGAGGATTTACTCGCATCGCATAATTTGTGGGTTACGTTTGAGGAGATGCGAACAGTGAAGCAGAGTATAGTGGAGCGGAGCCTGTGGGAGCTCTGTGAGAGGAGATGCAGGGCATATCCCGCGTTGCTCAACGCATTGATACAAATGACGAAATATTCAGCATTGATTGAGAGATATGACCCGGTTACAAAACATCCCTTCTTTTATCTTGGTGAGAGTTCTGCACATAGACCAGAAGTGCTCAGATACTCCTCTCGGCTGAACAGGTTCACGGTATCAGGGAAGGTCTTGATAAGCACTTTCTTTCTAAAGAAAGAACCTGCACTAAGAAAGAATAGAATTTCTGAGGAAGTAGAAGTCTTTGACCATGTATTCTTGGTGAAACCACCCTTTGGACCGTATCCAGTTGGGTTAGAGGAAAGTTATCCGGTAGGGCAGTCGGAGATACCGACCGCCGTGGATAACGAAGCTAAGACGATCGCATTGCAAAATGTGTTGAAACTGCTGGAGCTCAATAGAAAGGTGAAATTCGTTTTCCGCTATGACCGCAGTTGGGAAGGTCATCCGTTGATTGATGAGATAAGAAGGTATGCGGAGGTGAGGAAAGAGGAGTGAGGGCAGAAGGAGAGGAGATAACAGATAGGGATAGCGCGCTCTTCGAAGCGAAGCTGGTATTAACGGGGCTTCGCCCCGTTGACCCCGAAAACCCTGTAAGGGTTTAAGTTGGGTGCGCTCTACAGCTCTACGTAATCATACGATAACTCTCGCGATACCAAATGGAACGAGAAATAGATGCGGTATCTCTTCACGGTATTCGCCGGTATGATTATTCTATTTTCTTGAGGAAGAGTATCACCATACCCTTCAGTCCACCTTATTGATACCGCGGTATCACCCGAATTAGTGAGCTTCGCGGTATAGCTGCCAGCAATGCGGAAGTGCCATAAATCCACCTGCACCTCATAATCGGTTAGCTCGCAGCTGAGCTCGTTTATCCGTATCGCATAGCTTTCGTTTTCGGCACTCGTGGATATCGATGCAGATGCAGAGGGAGGGCAAAGTGGAAGAACGAGAAACAGTGCGAAGACAACCAAAAATTGCCCGTAGTTCTTTTCCATCCTTCTTCTTTTCTCTCTTTCTCTTATATTAATTACCCGCTCTTCAGTCACAACGTCCAGGGTCCACACTACGTTACCCATTTTGCTCTCTATCGATAGCGTGGCTCCTTCTCTTATATCTTTTTTGTTAACAACACATAACCGGCGAGTGTAATTAAGCCTATGGCCAGTAGTAAAATGCTCGGAAGTTCTGGGACTGGAGGTAGAGGTCTATGCTCCACAGTCCAGGTAGAATTTTGCGGATTCGGCGAGTCTTGGATGAAGAAATCAGCACTGTTGTTGTTAGAATCCCATGCAGGGCCGTATCCATCTTGGGTTATGGTGGCGTTGACTCTTCGCTGGAGGCTTTTGCCCTCGCCTGGTTTAGCAGCATTCATAGTTTCGTTTGTCATTGCTGTTCCCCAACCAACAGTATCTACAATACCACCAGTAGAGTTTTTTAGTATCACCTCATCTCCATCATTTGCTAGCTGAAAACTATAAACATCTGACACTTTGTCAGCATCAGGCCAAGTAGCATTGTCCTTGTAATCGTTGTAACCTTTCATGCCTATTAAATAAAACCCATAAGCAGGGATTGTACTACTCAAAGCGATTGTACCCTCAAGATCAGTTAAATTCCAATCATCTAATTGTATACCAGTACTCGTCGGGTTGTATAGCTCAACGAACTCACTTCGGTTATTCCCAGTTTCATTTATTGCATCCACATAAACCTCACTAATCACCACATGGTTCGCTATCTCTGCATTCACCACGGGCACAGATGCCAGTGCCAGAAGGAGCATAAAAATTATGCTTATCCCCAGGTTTGCAAATTCCTTTGTCATTGGTTTTCTTATATCTCATATGCTAACCACCTTCATAAAAGGTTTTGGGTCCCCTTCCGGTGCCGGGATTTTAAGGTGATCTTTTCGGTTAGTTTCTCCAAATGATGCCCGGAAACGTTAAATAACCAGGAGCACCAATTATCCTTATCAATGGCTCAGAAAACAAAAACTCATCCCGTTCTCCTGATACTCATCTCAACTCTTATCCTCATCTTATATTACCGAACGTTCATCTGGCTGATAAGCGAATGGCTCACAAATCCCTATTACTCGCATGGGTTCCTTATCCCTTTTATTTCCACTTTCATCGCCTGGCTCCGCAGGAAAGAAACGGCAGAAGAAGGGGGTACATTTAAAGGAGCGGGTTTAATTCTCGGCTTTGGCCTGCTCCTCCTCATATCTGGCTTCCTCTACGGCGTGGATGTTATCGCAGCCCTCTCCTTTATCCCGGTAACAATCGGCTTGCTGCTCCACTTGTACCCAAACAAAATGCACGCAGTGCTCTTTCCTATTTTGTTCCTGATCTTCGCAATACCACTCCCCATAGAAGGTCTTGGCTACTCTCTCCAGATTATATCAGCGAAAACTACGGCATCCATAGTAAGCCTTCTCGGACTGCACGTCAGCAGACAGGGCGCGCAACTGAGCCTAAAAAGCAGCTCATTCTTCATCGGAGAGCCGTGTAGCGGTATGCAGATGCTGATCGCGTTACTCGCTCTGGCTGCATTGCTCGCGTATTTCATGAATTGTAGCACGATCAAGCGGCTTGCAATTTTCGTATCCGGGATGCCAATCGCCATGCTTTCCAATACACTCAGAATTAGCTCTATTATCCTGGTCGCGAGCTTCTCCGGCACGGGCAGTGCACTGGATCTCTTCCACCCTGCCTCGAGTATACTCCTCTTCCTTTTTGCATCTGCTATCCTTCTTGCAATTGCAAAGCTGCTAAGATGCGAGGTGATGCCACGATGACTCTTCTCGAAGAGTATTCACCAATCATCGGCATGCTTGTACTCGCGTTTGTTATTATCGTTCTATTCTCCACACCTTCGATGATCCTCGCTAAGGAGATCACCATCGTTGGTTCTGACCTCGCTACATCAGAGAATGCCATCCCCGTGAGGACAAAGATGGACTTCGGTGATAAAGAGAAGGTGCGAAATTTTCCTACCCTTATCGGGAATTACTCTGGTGTGGACTGCGACACCTCTGGTCTTACTGAGCGGTTAAAGGCTGATGTAACGTTGATGCGTTCATATCGCAGTCCCCCGGGTCAAATCTTTCTTTTGATTCTCCAGAGCAAAAACCGTTCCAGCTTTCACCCTCCGACAGTCTGCTATCCCGCTTTAGGCTATGAGATCGAGGAGGAATCGACTGCCGAGATTGTTATTCACAACGAGAGTTGGATAGAAGCGGGTCCCTGGAGAGAAGCGGAAAAATCCACGGTATCCCTTAAAGTCAAGAAGCTCGTGGTGAGCAATGGAGAAGAGCGACGCATGGTGCTCTATTTTTATGTGAAGCCACCGCTCTTGTCAGACGAGATAACACTTATCAGGATTTCGGCATTGACTTTCGGAGAAGAGGAGGATGAAAAGGTGCTCACCACCATGAAGGAGTTCACCTCCGAGATATTCCCGTTGATGTTTGAATATAGAGAAGAGCACGTCATTGCAACGCATCTTCTCGGCTCAGGATTGCTCGGGTGGATTACCCTTGTCCTCTTATTCTCCTTTCCTATCCTCATTGCACTCTATCCGAGAATCTTCGGATGGAGATCCAATGAACCATGAATATCACCAGGATGGATATCCCAATCCACTCGGCAACAAAAACATATGAGGGCCCCGATGAGAGTGAATAAGTCCTGATAAATGCCCCTAAGAAGTACTCAAGCCAGTGCCCTTCTACTATACCCTGCGGAAAATCAAATCCAAAGAAAGGATAAAACAAAGTCGCAGGCATGCGCCACATCTGATCCTCGCAGAGATGAATAAAAGAAGCAAAACAGAGTGCTAAACCGCCATTCTCACCACTTCTCTGCTGTATATACGCACCGCCGAGGAGCAGTAAGAAGATAAAAAGGGAGGTATGAGCGAATAATCGACCATTTGAGAGCGAAGTGGCAAGCATGATCTCCCCTATCGGCTTGTCGATTAAGTCCGGGAGGAGCGCCCCTATGAGGATAAAGGAATAAAGCCTGCGATTTGACTCGATTCGTAAGAGATGAAGGAGCAGAAATGCAATTCCGAGCGTTATCCCGAGATGTCCGAAAAGGAACATGGTTGATCATTCTTATAAGAAAACTCCCTGGCTTAAAGCTAACAGAGGCCTTAAAAAATTCGAAAGACTGATTGATAAATGATTTGAAGGAAAGAGTAAGATGATATGCTCTGGAAATATCAATAAAGCACCGGAGGAGAAAGAACACTTTTCCTAACAAATCAAAAATAACAGGGAAATATAAAATGAAGATCGGTCTTCTCATCAACCCAATAGCAGGAATGGGTGGGTCGGTAGGACTTAAAGGAACCGATGGACTGGTAGAGGAAGCACTGAGGAGAGGAGCACAGCCGATCGCAGGAGAACGAGCAAGGAGATGCATGGCGGCACTGAATATAGCTGCTTCGTCTGTTATCCTTACCTGCTCAGGAGAGATGGGTGAAGATGCGGTCGTACGTAATTCGCAGAGGTACGAGGTTGTGTATTCGTTCGAAGGAAGAAGCACAGGTGAGGATACAAAGAACGCATGTAACCGATTTTTAGAAGAAGAGATTGAGCTCTTATTGTTCTGTGGTGGTGATGGCACGGCACGCGATGTATACCGTGTTATCGAAAGGAAGATTCCACTCCTGGGGATCCCCGCTGGAGTAAAGATGCACTCGGCTGTGTTTGCGATAAGTCCTAAAAGTGCGGCGAAAATAGTCCAGCTCTTTGTAGAAGGTAAGGTGGACGTGCGGGATGCGGAGATAATGGATACTGATGAGGACGCATACAGGAGAAACGAGCTGCGAATGAAGGTATTTGGGTATGCACGCACACCGTACGAGCCAGTTCTGGTCCAGCAGGGTAAGAGCCTTTTTCAAACGGTGAGTGAAGAACGAGCGAAGGAAGAGATCGCGAAGTTCGCATGCGAGTTCATGCGGGACGGTTCGCTTTACATCTTAGGTGCTGGTACCACGATCCACAAAATTGCGGAGTGGTTGGGTCTGGGCGAAGAGAAGACACTGCTCGGCGTGGATGCCGTTAAAGAGGGGAAATTGGTGGGGAAAGATCTGAACGAGCAGGAATTGCTCCATTTGCTTGAAACCGAGAGAGAACCAAAAGCGAAGATACTCGTGAGTCCGATTGGTGCGCAAGGCTTTATCCTCGGGAGGGGCAATCAGCAGCTCAGTGCAAAGGTGATTGAAAAGGTCGGGGTTGAGAATGTGATTGTACTTGCTACGCCGCACAAGTTGAGTGAAACGCCGTTTCTGCTGGTAGATACCGGAAGCGAGGAGCTGGACGAGCAGCTAAGAGGGTATATGAGTGTGGTATCGGGGTATCGGATGGCGCAGCGGAAGGAAGTGAGGAACGGGTGAAGAAAGGTAAGAGCTGGTACCAACTGCCTGTGGAGCAGGTTTTTGACGCCTTAAAAACAAGCAGTGAGGGACTCACATCCAACGAGTCGAAAGCACGGCTTGAGCAATATGGCTATAACGAGTTGAAGTTCAAGAAACGAGGCCCGCTGATTCGGTTCCTGATGCAATTTCACAGCTCGTTGATCTATGTCTTGCTCTTCGCCGCTCTCGTTAC
>JACUTR010000075.1 GCA_014859735.1 Candidatus Methanophagales archaeon
ACATCAATATCCTTCGGGTCCGTTCCATCTGCCTGTACCTCTTTAAGCCGCCGCCCGAGATAATTTCCCAATCCCGGATCTATGAGAACGGTGAGCTCGTCCTTTACCACATACGTGTTTGCATCAAAGAACCCTTGCTCCTTATACCAATATACGCCATCTTTAATTCTCATTTCACACAACCTTTCTTTGGAAAAGAAAGCTTGACCAAAGAAACTATTTTTTTTTGATAAAACTTTTATCTAAAAAGTTTTAGCACCATTTCTTCTTTTCCGCGAAGTGTTTTTGGTCAAACTTTTCTTAAAAGTTTGTTGCGAAGTGTTTTTGGTCAAACTTTTCTTAAAAGTTTGTTGTTACAACAATCAATGCCGATTCGATGAGGGCAGCAATAATAAGGAGGGGCACAATCAAGATGAGGTATACCTTGAACCCTTTCTTCAACTCCTTCTTTAACTGCCGCTCACCTTTCCGTTTTAAAACCTCGCGTGCCAGTCTCAAGCCAATCGCTGCACTGAGTAAATAAGCGGGGAGCTCAAACATCCCATGCGGCACTATTGCAAGAAAGACAATCAAACCCTCCTCCTGGGCAAACCAGCCGAGTAAACCACCGTTGAGAGCTGCAGAAAACAGAGGGAAAATACCTATGAGCGGTCCTGTTATGATATTAAGGAAACAAGTAAAGGCGTTGTTCAAGAATATCACGATAAAAAAAGCCACAAAAATTACCCATGATGGATAGAACTCAGTAAAATCTTTTATACCCTCACTAAGCTGTTGAATCTTCTCGAATGACTCGATAAACAGTTCGCTCATGAACCCTCTATACCCCAGGACGATGGAGCCAATGAATAGAAGTGAAACGAACAAGAGGTAGAATCGAAGAGAATAAAGATATTCACGCAGCACTATTTTTTCTTCCATTTCTTTTTGGTTGGTGTGATGACTTTTACGTTTGTATCTACTTAAAAGTTATGGCAAACTCCGCAATCACATTTTTTTTGAACTCTCGTCTTACACTAAAAAGAAGAGGTATAAAAGAAAGCATATTCAGTCGTGGTCGGCAACTTACGTCTTAATCTCCTTACATCAACTCGATAAATAAAAATATCGTCACCCTTTTCGCTCTCTTTTTCATGCTGTTCTTCGCTTCCCTCTCTTCCTTTCCCCAACATTCGCCGTACGATCTCGCACTCCAGCTTCCCATGTATCCTTGCTATTCCCCTACCGTAGTCTGAGGTTAATTCGATGTAAATAGGGAGTCGTAAATGGTTATACTCCTCCTCCGGGATGAGTCTCGCTATCTCCTCCAGTTCTTCCCTTTTTATACGATGAATGGACTGATCTCTTCCCTGCACGCCCGGTTTAGCTTCGTTGAGCAAGTCAAAAAGGGTCTTTCTTTCACCGGGCAAATGCACGTTGAGCGCTTTAACCGCCTTCGTGAAGATTTTATCGTCGAACCTACCCTCTGTCATTATCTCGTATGTTAGATTTAGCATAAGGCTTTGTTCTCTTATAAACGATAAATAATCTTTATATAGAACCGTAAATATAGAGAAATAAAGGTGGTATAAAACATGGCACAATTAGGTGGAACACCAGTACTGATATTAAGAGAGGGAAGCGAACGAACACGAGGAAGGGATGCGCAGAGCAGGAACATTCTTGCAGCGAAGACCGTTGCAAATGCTGTTAGATCGACGCTCGGACCGAAGGGGATGGACAAGATGTTGGTGGATTCGATGGGCGATGTAGTCATAACAAACGACGGAGCAACGATATTGAAGGAGATGGATATCGAGCATCCGGCGGCGAAGATGTTGGTGGAAATAGCAAAGACACAAGATGAAGAGGTTGGTGATGGAACAACAACCGCAGTCGTCATTGCAGGCGAGTTACTAAAGCGTGCAGAGGATCTTCTGGAACAGGAGGTACATCCGACGTTGATCGCAACCGGGTATAGATTAGCGGCAGATAAAGCGTATGAAATTTTAAAGGGGATAGCATTCGACGTCAAGCCAGATGATACAGATACGCTAAAGAAGATAGCAACGACCTCTATGACCGGAAAAGGTGCAGGGGTTGCAAGAGAGCTCTTGACCGCCCTCGCAGTAGACGCAGTGAAAACAATTGCGGAAAAGGGCGCGAAGAAGATAGATATTGACCAGGTGAAGCTGGAGAAGAAGATGGGCGGGAGCACAGAAGATACGACATTGATAAAAGGCATGCTAATAGACAAGGAGCGCGTGCATCCCGGAATGCCGAAGAGCGTGAAGGATGCTCGGATAGCACTGATAAATTCGGCTTTGGAGATAGAGAAGACCGAAGTGGATGCAAAAATAGAGATTACCGCACCAGAACAGTTAAAATCATTCCTGGAAGAAGAGGAGCGGATGTTGAAGGAGATGGTGGAGAAGGTGGAAGCGAGTGGTGCAAATGTGCTCTTCTGCCAGAAAGGGATCGATGACCTGGCACAGCATTATCTTTCGAAAAGAGGTATCTTAGCGGCGAGAAGAGTGAAAGAGAGCGACATGAAGAAGCTGGCGAGCGCAACCGGAGGGAAGATACTGACGAGCTTAGAGGAAGTCAGACCCGAGGATCTTGGAAACGCAGGGCTGGTTGAGGAACGGAAGATCGGCGGTGAGGAGATGATATTCGTTGAGGATTGCAAGAATCCGAAAGCGGTGTCCATACTGCTACGCGGAGGAACGGAGCACGTTGTGGATGAGTTGGAGCGGTCGATGAATGACGCACTGAGAGTGGTGGGTGTTGCCTTGGAGGATGGCAAGTACGTAGCCGGAGGAGGAGCTGCGGAGATAGAAATGGCGCTCAAGCTGCGGGATTATGCCGCAAGCGTCGGAGGTCGAGAGCAGTTAGCAATACAGGCATTTGCAGATGCTATTGAGGTCATTCCACGGTCTCTTGCCGAGAATGCGGGCTTAGACCCCATAGATATGCTCGTGGCACTCCGGTCTGCTCATGAGAAGGGAGAGAAGACTGCAGGCTTGGATGTCTTCAAGGGAGAGCCAACAGACATGCTCAAGGCAGGTGTTATCGAACCCCTCAGAGTGAAGACACAGGCGATAAGCTCGGGAACGGAATCAGCAACGATGATCCTGAGGATAGACGATGTAATTGCAGCGAGTGCAAAGGCGCCGCCAGCAGGTGGAGGTATGCCTCCAGGTGGCGGTTATCCAGGAATGGAAGAAGAATACTAACGTATTTTTTTCTTTCCCCTCTTTTTTATTTTTTAAAAAACGCTGTGAAAGTGCTCAAGCTTTGATTTTAGCAGAAAGCTCGTGAAATAGAGGGATAGATAAAAATGGGAAGGATAATAGGCATTGACCTGGGAACGACGAACTCAGAAGCAGCCTTTATAGACGAGAGTGGAGATGCAAAGATAATACCAAGCGCCGAGGGCAGTGCATATGGTGGAAAGATGTTCCCGTCGGTGGTGGCGTTCACCAAGGATGGTCAGAGGTTAGTCGGCGTGGCAGCGAAGCGGCAGGCGGTGGTCAATCCTGAAGGAACGGTAAGAGAAGCGAAGAGGAAGATGGGGACCTCGGAGAAGATCTTGGTAAAAACAATAAACAAGGAGTTCACACCGCAAGAGATTTCTGCGATGGTCCTGCAGAAGATAAAAACTGATGCAGAGGCATATTTAGGCGAGACCGTCGATGCGGCGGTTATTACCGTGCCGGCGTATTTCGATGATAATCAAAGACAGGCGACCAAGGACGCGGGTGAGATCGCGGGATTTGACGTGAAACGGATAATAAACGAACCTACGGCTGCGGCGATGGCTTATGGGCTTGGGAGGGAAGGAGAGTATAAGGTTGCCGTTCTCGACTTTGGCGGCGGCACGTTTGACGTAACGATCATGGAGATTGGTGAAGGCGTATTTGAGGTGCTTTCTACCAGTGGGGATACACGTTTGGGTGGCACGGATATAGACGCTGCCATTGTAGATTGGCTTGTGAATAGATTTAAAGAGAAGGAAGGGATAGATTTGAGGAATGGCCTTACAGCGATGCAACGAATACGAGACGAAGGAGAGCGAGCAAAGATAGAACTGTCCTCTTCTCTCTCTACCACGATAAATCTGCCGTTCATCGCAATCTCACAAGGTGAGCCGAAGCATTTTGAGGAGACGATCACGCGTGCGAAATTAGAAGAACTGGCTGAATCGACACTGAGAAGGCTGGAGCCGCCGATACGACACGCGCTGAAAGATGCAAAGCTCTCACCTGGTGATGTGGAGAAGATAATCTTTATAGGCGGGCCAACGAGGATGCCAATCGTGAGAGAACGGTTTGAGCGGATACTGGGTAAGAAGGCGGAGGGAGGCGTCGACCCCATGCAATCGGTGGCGATCGGTGCGGCGATACAGGCAGGCATTCTTGCGGGACAGGTAAAGGAAGAGATCGTTTTGCTTGATGTTACGCCGCTTACGCTCAGTGTGGAGACTTTAGGTAATGTTGCTACTCCATTGATAGAACGAAACACCACGATACCAACGAAAAAGTCGCAGATCTTCACCACCGCAGCAGACAGTCAAACAAGCGTGGAGATACATGTCACGCAAGGCGAGCGCCAAATGGCGGCTGATAACACCTCGCTGGGACGATTTCATTTAGATGGTATTCCTCCCGCACCGCGTGGTATTCCGCAAATCGAAGTGACGTTTGATATCGATGCAAACGGGATTTTAAACGTCACGGCAAAGGATTTAGGGACTGGAAGAGAGGCTTCGATCAGAATAACTGCATCAACGAAGCTGCCCAAAGATGAGATAGACGAGATGGTGAAGGAGGCTGAGAAGTATCGTGAGGGGGATAGAAAGCGGAAAGAGGAAGTAGAGCTCAGAAATCAAGCTGATTCGCTCGTTTACACTACGGAGAAGACACTCAGTGAGCTGGGTGATAAGATCGCGAAAGAGCAGAAGGAGAGGGTAGAGCGTGCAAAGGAGACGTTGAAGGAGTCGTTAAAGGGGAAAGACATAGCAAAAATAAAGATGGATATGGATGCGCTGATGAAAGTACTGCACGAGGTATCGACGGTGGTATATCAGGAAGCTGCACGGAAGACTGCAGAGGAAGAAGCGGAGAGGAAGAAAAGGGAGGGAACGGAGAAAGGAGAAGAGAAGAAGGAAGAGGGCGAAGGCGATTACGTTGATGTTGAGTATGACATCAAGGATGAGGATAAGGAGTGAATTTGTGGGTTGATTCGGGACACAAATATCTATTTCACCTCTTGTTCTACCTCCTTCTCTAATTCTTCTGATTTAGGACCTATTTTTATTTTGAGCTCTTAGTCCTGCAGTTTTTTGAGCTCCTGCTCATATAGTTTCTTGCTTTTTCGGAATGAGTCACGGTCTTGTTCTTCTAAGTTCGATTCGTAGTCATGAATCATACTTTTGGCGATTTCCTCGCTTGAAACGGTTAACACGGCAAGAGACCGTGCGGCCTGCCGCCGAACATCGGGGTATTCATCTCGTAAAGCGTGAAGCAAGGGTTCAATCGCTTGGATATTCCCGATATTCCCGAGCGCCCATGCTGCCTCTTCCCGAACATCGGGGTATTCATCCCTTAACGCCTGAATCAGAGGTCCTATCGCCCTGGCATCGCTGATATTCCCGAGCGCCCACGCTGCCTTGCGTCGAACATCCCAGTGTTCATCCTTTAATGCTTGAAGAAGAGGTTCGACAGCTGGTTCGCCCATATTGCCGAGAACCCACGCTGCCCTCCGTCGAACATCCCAGTGTTCATCCTTTAATGCTTGAATGAGTGGTTCGACGACGCTGAGATCATTTCTATCCCCAAGGGCCTTAACCGCTTTCGCTCGAACGATCGAGTCTTTTGCATCCTTCAATGCCTCTATCAAGCGTTTAAGATCCTCTTTTGATGCCACTTTAGCCCTCCTTCTCTTAGCTTAGAGTGGTATATCAACTCCAACCCGCTGGGGAAATGATGGACAGATCTTCGGCTTTCCCTTTTTCATGTCATCGTTTAAACTTTCAATGATCTCCTCTTCTATCTCTTTATTTCTGCGTGTGGATACCGAAAAGACATTCTTTTGGAACGAGAGGTCGAACTTCTCATCTCCAATAGTTATTTTGATTTCAACCACCCTTCCACCTTCCATCTCATTTTCAATCTTTTGTAAAAGGTCATTTGATAATTTTAGGATGTTCCCGATTTCTGGAGCGTATGTTGCCTCGCTGGTAACAATCTTCTCAACCAAAAATGGCGCGCACCCTTCAGTTCTTATAGCCTTCCGGTTTGCCCAGAAAAGGCACCAGAGCAACTTTCGTTTGAAATCCAGGTCATTATCAATTTTTGTTGATTTCATACCCCAAGCTTTTCTGCTTATGAATTAATAAGGTAAGTCCCTTAAAAAGATTAAAAGGCTCCTCGATCCGCAGGTGAATTCTTCAAGGAGATCATTTCTTCTCCCACCGATACAAATCCAGCACCTGAGAAAGCGTCTTCCCCCGCTTTATCTCCTCCCTTACTCGTTCTTCGGCTTTCCACACTTCCTTTGCTCTCCGTGCGATTTCATACGCGCGCTCCTTTGGAACGACCACAACACCGTTGTCATCGCCGATTATCCAATCGCCGGGTTTCACTTCCGCGCCACCGCATGTTATCTCTGCGTTTATTTCGCCAAACCCTTTTGGCTCTCCCGCATTCGGCACGATGCACCTGGCGAAAACCGGGAATCGTATTCGCCTTATTTCATCCACATCGCGCACCGCACCGTCGATAACAAAACCAGCAATGCCCTTCTGCTTACAACTCCATGAGGCGAGCTCACCCCAGGGTGCGACATCCTTCGAACCCGCGTACACAACGATTACGTCACCTTCCTTTGCCACATCGGTTGCCTCTACCGGCTTCGCCCAGTCGCCCTCAAACGTCTGCACGGTTACTGCCCTACCCACAAGCTTGATATTCTCGAAGAGCGGTTTTATGCCCCGCATTACCCCCTTCCGGTGCATTGCATCCGATATATTTGGCGTCGAGACCTGCATAAACAACTCGAAGAGCTCTTCATCCACCGTTTTCTTCCTCTTCTCTCTCTCCTCTTTTCCTACTGTCAGATCCATGCGTTCCCGTATTTTTCTCGTTGATTCGTGCACCTTTGCCGATCTCGTTATGTTCCCGCCCACAATAATAACCTCAGCACCCAAACTTACCGCTTCTGCCGCCATTTCTGCATCGATGCCACCTGCAACTGCTAACGGGGTATTAATCACCTCTGACACCCGTTCTAAAAGGCTTAAGGTGTCCATTCCCTTCATCTGCTGGTCTATCCCCACATGCACACACACGTAATCGACACCCATCTCTTCCAGGTCCTTTGCCCTCTTCACCGGGTCCTCGGTGTTCATTATATCCACCATGATCGCCACACCATATTTACGAGCGGATCGTAGCGCATCTTCTATCGTGGCGTTATCTGCAACGGCAAGGAGAGAGACCACCGAAGCACCGGATTTCGCCGCCATCTCCACTTCGAGCGCGCCGGTGTCCATTGTCTTCATATCAGCGACGAGCTTCACCTCAGGGAACGCCTCTTTCAGTGTCCTTATCGCATGCATCCCTTCACTTTTTATCAACGGCGTTCCCACCTCTAACCAGTCAGCACCACCCTCTACGCACTCCTTCCCTATCTCTATCGCTCGTTCCAACTCAACAACATCAAGAGCCACTTGCAGTATTCTCCGCTCGTTCTTTCCTTTCATGATATGATCAACAATTATTCCATGCCAAGGCACGATCACCGCTTACTTTAATCTTTATCGTAAGGGCATAATAAGCTTAAAAGCGGGCAACGCCGAGATCATAGCGTTTCACGGATCTGGAATGCCGTATAAATATCAATCAAGTGGATGACTCTCCCCCTCGAAGAAAGATCAGCAAGATGCGCATGTGACAGGCTTCTTCGTGAGCCGATGCCCGCGGATGCACAACAACCGTCACAGGGAGAAGCGATAAACTTTATTGTACTTGTTTAGCTGGACAATAAATCCCAATTTCAAATACTACCAAATCCCAAGTAAATCCCAATTTCCAAATAAACCTTTTTGCAAGCAAAAAGCTTTACTAAAAAATCTTGTTTCTTTACCCCATATTCCGCACATGTTGATATAGATTATCTCTAAATTTGAATTTATGAA
>JACUTR010000076.1 GCA_014859735.1 Candidatus Methanophagales archaeon
GATGATCGCTGCACCTTTCCTCATACCGTTTCTGATGCTCCTCTTCGCCGGCACCTTTGTTACGGTTAACACCGTCGAGATGTTCAAAACGGTGATATATACCGTGCTGCTGCCCGTGCTCGGTGGAATAGCGTTAAGAGAGCTGGTGCAACGGAAGGTAGAGGTGAGGGATTACCTCCCGGTCATGCCCGCCATCTCAGCAACAACCGCCGTGCTCCTCATGTTCATGGCAATAAATACCGCTATTCCTGCAATCATGAATAATCTGGGGCTAATAGCACCTCTGGTGACTTCCACCATACTCATTTTCCCTATCCTGTTCATCGTGGCCTATCTGGTGAGCGCTCAGGTGTTGCCTCGGGCGAAGAACATTGCGATCACGTACTCTTCGGGCATGAAGAACCTGCCGATCGCCCTGGGGATAGCGGCGTTGAGCTTCAAAGGGCTGGTGATGCTGCCCATAGCCGTCGGCTTCGCGTTCCAGATGCTCACCGCTGTCTCGTTCTATCAAATTTTTAAATTGAAAATCGAGACATACTGAACGCCTCCAACATTTCAAAGCACCGGTGTTCGTCGTGATTGGAGGTGAGGGAAATCATATCATCACAGTTTATACTTGAATATTTAAATAAAGGACTATAATATAAACGTGATACGCATGTGTATGGGTGGGGCGTGGATGGGCAACGAGGGACGGGGTGAGCAATTAAGAAGTCTCATGAGGGCTCTGCATTGCTCCACAAGGTGGTTGATTATAGAATGCATTGGCGAAGGTGCAAAGAGCACGAAGGAGATACAGGAATGCTTACGGGCACAAGGCGAAGAAACGAATGCTCCCTGCTTGTATTATCATCTCTCAGAACTGAAGAAGGCGGGTGTAATCGAGGTTGCGGGATACAAGGATGAAGGAGGAGGCGCTCCTGAGAAGGTCTGGAGACTGAAATCCAGGCGAATCGTGATAGACCTGCTGGAGAGTGTAGATGGACGCGATAGAAGTTAAGGACCTGAGCAAAAGTTTTGAGGGGCTTAACGCGGTTGATCGTGTGACGTTCAGCGTGCATAAAAGCGAGATCTTCGGCTTCCTCGGGCCGAATGGAGCGGGGAAGACGACTACAGTACGAATGCTCACCGGTGTGATAAAGCCTGATTCCGGCGAGGCACGGGTGATGGGGCGCGATATCGTGCGAGAAACGCAGCGAGTGAAGGAAGTGCTGGGCGTTCTGCCTGAGACGGCGAATGCCTATCCTGACCTGACGGCGTGGAGGAACATGATGCTCATCGCTTCGCTTTACGGTATCCCACGACGAGAAGGGGAGCGGAGAGCAGCAACCCTGCTCAAGGAATTCGGGATTTATGAGCGGCGATCGAGCAAGGTGAAGGGCTTCTCAAAGGGAATGAAGCAGCGGCTTATGCTCTGCATGGCGCTGGTGAGCGATCCTGAAGTTCTCTTTCTGGACGAGCCGACAAGCGGGTTGGATGTGCAGAGTGCGAGATCAATCAGGCAGAGGATAAAGGAGCTCCAGGAAGAGAGAAAGACGGTATTCCTCACCTCGCACAATATGCAAGAAGTGGGCGAGCTCTGCGATCGCGTTGGGATAATAAACAAGGGGAAAATGGTTACCGTTGATAGCCCTGAGAATTTGCGAACCAGGATAGGCGGCTCAGTGGCAGTCGAGGTGAGGCTCGACAAAGCGGTAGATATGAGCAGGTTGGAGTTCAATGCTGAGCGCGTCGGTGGTACCTATCGGATTTATACAACCGAGCCCCACGACGTGATACGCTCGATTGTTGGGTTTGCAACGCTTAACGGGTTGAAGATACTGAGCTTAAACGTTCAATCTCCCTCTCTGGAGGACGTCTTCGTGAAACTGACAGGAGGCTCAAATGGGCAGTAAGGTCTGGGCGATAGCAAAAAAGGACATTCAGATGTATTATTTCAAGGGTCCGGTGGTCATCTTCGGGGTATTATTCCCCCTCTTCCTCTTCCTCGCTTTTTACATCGGGCGAAATTTACCCGCAGCATTTCTCATACCCGGACTGGTGGCGATGACCATCTTCTTCACCTCGACCTCGGTCTCGCCGGTGATCATGCCGTGGGAGACGCAGATGAGGACACTTGAGCGGCTTATCTCCTGCCCCATAACGGTGAGAACCCTGATAGTTGGCGACATACTCGCTTCTTTCATATTCGGTGCGTGCATCTCCGCAGTTCCGGTTGCCGTGGGCGTTGCACTGGGTGTTGGCGTGAAGAGCCCGGTCATTTTAGCTCTTGCTGTTCTCCTTTCTGCGTTCTGCTTCTCATCGCTCGGCTTGCTCTTCTCCGCACCGCCGACGAGCCTGGTCTCGAATATCATGATGCTCTCCACGTTTGTGAAGTTTCCCGTGATCTTCATTAGTGGTATCTTCATCCCTTTAGAAAATATGCCGACGTGGGGTGTCGTTGTGGCTTCTTTATCGCCCCTGACCTATTTTACTGATTTGGCGAGATTCTCCATTCAGGGCTATGCCTATTATCCCCTGTACGCTGATTTCGTGGCATTGCTCATTTATTCCGCATTGTTCCTGCTCCTCGCCGTGAAGCTGCATGAACGAGCATTGCCAAAGCGGTTTTGAAGATTATGAACGAGAAGAGAAGACGAGCAAGGCAAAAATTGGACTTCCTCCGTCTCGTATTGTATTGATATGAAAACTGTGATGGATGTGAGGAGGAATAAGAAGAGAGGAGGTATTATAAAATACTTGAGAGGAATAAAACAGATACGTAAAGGTGAGTTGAAGGACATTTTTGCTCTCTCTGATTTTGAATTGAATCTTCATCTCGGTATGTTGAAAAAGGGAAATTTAGTGGATATCGGCGAGGATGTGGTGATGATAACAGAGAAAGGGGAATATTTAGCAGAAATATTAAAAGAGGGGAGTGGATAAAAGGAGAATTGGAGGAACTGGAACCGATGAAGAAGACAACAGAGATAAAAAAGAGACCTTTAGCATCGCCCAGCCATGAAATTTCCTTAAAGATACCTTCTTCTTACACGATATCCCCGGAGATCTTAGAAAAAGTAAAGAGGGTCATGAACGAGGATGTCAGTGAGACCGTTGCACTGTTAAAAGTCTTTTCTGACCCGATAAGAGTACGCATACTGAAAGCATTGCAGATAGCAGACCTCTGTGTCTGTGTCCTGGTTGAACTAATGAACTGTGAATACTCGAAGCTCTCGTACCACCTGAAGGTGCTGAAGGAAGCCGGGCTGATAGACTGCACGAAAGAAGGAAACTTCTTGATATACCACCTGACCGAGTTTGGAGAGAAAAAGGTCACTTCTTTTTAAATATCTTGTTTTCCTGATTTATCCCCCCCTCACTCTTCGTGTACCTCTCGACTCTGGATGAATGCGCCGTGCCAGTTGTGGTACCATACAACGCCATCGTAGCCATCGACGCTGAGCATACCGTATATCTCCCCATTTCTTGTGACGTGAATCGTATAATATCCGTAGAAGGGATGCGGATCTTCGGCAACAGTCCCCGGTAAAAACCGGTCGAGATATTCCTGCGCTATTGATAGAGCCTCGTCCTGGGTGACGGGCATCTCTGCTGTGGGAGGCAGAGCCCAACCCCCCATCATTCCTGCATGACCATATTTCGTGTTCCACATCATATTCGGTCCATATTCAGGGAAGATCCGGCCAGTATACTTGTCGATGAGCATCTCAAATGCCCCAATCCCCGTTGATTGCTCATAGTATACCACATAGTAATTCAGCTCGAACTCCATAAGCTCATCAATAGCAAGGTCAGGGTTGTCCAGCGATACCAAATACCGCTCAGCGATGCTTAACGCGCGATCCATGTTGTCTGCTCTTAGCTGGTAGATGCCAAACACCAGCAGACCAATTACGCTGATCGAAACCAGAACAACCCCTATAGCCAACCGCTTCCGGCTCATGATTCCAGCTCCTCTTTCATCTTCACGTATTCTTCCCTCGTGATCTCGCCCTTTGCATATCGTTCCTTGAGGAGCTCGAGCGCTCTCTCGCCTCGGCTCGGTTCAGTTCTCGTCAATTCTTTGAAGAGATAGTATACTCCAAGCACGAGGAGCACCAGAAACGCTAATGGTATCAGAGGCATGAACCACCCGCCATATCCCATCATACCCCCCATTCCGTGCATGAAGCCGCCGCCCCACATCCCCCACATCATCAGCACCGGTAAGACCACTATCAATACCACAAAAACGACAACGAGCAAAATTAAATCCTTCTCTCTATCAGACACTTCGCTTCACCTCCTTCTTCAGGTATTTTATCCACCCTGATAGTGATATAAATTTTTTCCTTTACACTTAAAGTTGATCATGAAGGTAAACCTCTTTCCAATCCGCTTCGCTTTTCAGGTTTTCACCCGTTATCTTGCCTCCGTTTTATATAACGGTGAGATTGCACGTAATTTTTCCACAACCGGGGGCAGAACGTCAAGAACATAATCGATATCGTCCTCTTCGGTATATCTCCCTGAAGTAAACCTTAAAGAACCGCGTGCCAGCTCATGAGAGCGCCCTATTGCCAGTAAAACATGTGAAGGCTCGAGACTCACAGAACTACAGGCCGAACCAGTAGAACTGGCTATCCCTTCCATATCCAAAGTTAAACACAGCGCTTCTCCTTCAATATACGCCACAGAAACGTTCACGTTATTAGGAAGCCGTTTTACCGGGTGGCCATTCAATCTCGTATGCTCGATTCTTTCTAAAATCCCCTTGATAAGTTTATCCCGTAGCATACTCAATTTCGTTGCTTCTTCATCCATTTTTCCGTTAGCTAATTCCACTGCCTTGCCAAGTCCTACGATACCGGGAACATTATGCGTGGAAGCCCTGAGTCCTCTTTCCTGGTCCCCTCCGTGCATAAATGAGCGAATTTTCGTCCCTTCCCTTATATACAATGCTCCCACTCCTTTTGGACCGTACAACTTGTGAGCAGATAGACTGAGTAGATCCACACCCACATCATCTACCTGTAGAGGTAGGTGACCAAAGGTCTGTACCGCATCGGTATGGAAATATATACCTTTTCCTTGAGCGATTTCACCTATCTCGGCGATCGGCTGAATTGTGCCTATCTCGTTATTGGCATGCATAATGGAAATCAAGATGGTTTTATCAGTAATCGCCTTTTTAACATCTTCCGGGTCGACCAATCCAAATTCATCTACTTTTACAGATGTTATGTTAAATCCCTGTGCTTCTAAGAATTTACAGGGCTCCAGTATCGAGTGGTGCTCGATGTTAGAAGTAATAATATGGTCACCTTTCTCCTTATTGGCATAAGCAATTCCTTTTGAAGCGAAATTATTGCTCTCTGTTCCTCCGCTCGTAAAAATAACTTCTTCTGGTTTCGCTCCTATAAATGAGGCAATATCCGCCCTTACCGTCTCGATAGCGCGATTTGCCTCCGCTCCAAAGGAATGCAGACTTGACGGATTTCCATAAATCTCCCCAAAGTAAGGGAGCATCGCCTTTACCACCTCTGGATCGGTAGGAGTGGTTGCTGCATAGTCAAGATATACTCGCCTCATGTTCTCTCCTTTTTTCGACCGTATATTCACTTATCTAAATCATCTCTTTTCAGTATAATAATAACCACGTAATGCACGAGAAAATAAGCTCTGAGCGGAGAGCATTTTGGCGAAGAAGCAAAGCTAATCCTCAATTTGCTGACCCCACAATGTTAGCTGAAAAAACTGGACATAAGTTTATATCTCTGGAACCTGGACTATCTAGTATGGTGAAAGTTGTAGATAGCATAGGGTTGTATTGTCCCGAACCGGTTTTCAGAGCACGGAAAGCGATGGAGGGAGCTGATGTTGGAGAAACAATTGAAATCTACGCCGATGATCCTGCATCAGAATCCGACATCCCGGTCTTGGTTAAAAAACTCGGGCAAGAACTGTTAACCGTTGAGAAGAATGAAGAGGTGTTTAAATTTGTGGTAAAGGTACTGAGGAAGGTGGAGTGAGTAAATGACTCGTATAGTGTATGTCCAGACGAGTGGTGTTGACACCCCTGAAAGGCTCTACGCCCCTTTCATCCTCGCAATGACCGCAAAAGCAATGGATATCGATGCCGTGATATACTTCGTTATTAAGGGGGTTACGGTTGTCAAGAGAGGCGAGGCTGAGAAGATCAAGCTCGGACATTTTCCAAGCCTCAAGGAGATAATGGACCAAGCCATCCAAACGGGTGTTGAACTGATGGTTTGTGACAGGAGTGCAGAACTTCTCGGCATTAATATGGGAGATTTAGTTGAGGGGGTAAAGGTTGTTGGTGCTGCAACTCTGAACGATCTTGTTCTTGAGGCTGATGCCTCGATGTTCTTCTGAGGTGGTAGGTATCATGTCTTTTGACTACATATCTGGCTGTCCCGTAGACGAACGAGTTATAGAAGCTATGGTTCCCTACATGAGGGAAGGCGGCAATCCCTCTTCTGTCCATTCCCATGGTTTTAAGGCCAAGCAGGTCCTGGAAGAGAGCAGAGCATCGGTAGCAGCCTTAGTACATGCGGACCCAACCGAAATGGTGTTCACTTCGGGCGCAACGGAGTCCAACAATCTGGCTCTCATTGGATATGCCTTGAGAAACAAAGAGAAAGGGAACCATATAATTACTTCGGCGGTCGAGCACACGTCGGTGATCAATCCCTGCAAGTTCTTGCAGAAGAGCGGCTTTGAGATATCCTACGCTCCCGTTGACAGCTACGGCGTTGTTGACGTCTCTTTTATAGAGGAGTCGATAAGAGAGAATACCCTGCTCATATCCATCCAGCATGCGAACAACGAAATTGGAACGATTCAGCCACTTGAGGATTTAGGTAAAATGGCGATTGATAAGGGAATAAGGTTCCACGTTGATGCCACCGCATCCCTGGGAAAAATAGAGGTGAATGTTGAAGAACTCAATGCCGACTTACTTACGCTTTCCTCAAACGATATATATGGGCCACGAGGTGTGGGGGCCTTGTATATCAGAAAGGGTATAAAAGTGCAACCAGTACTACTTGGCGGCGGACAAGAGCGGGGCTTGCGAAGTGGAACGGAGAATGTTGCGAGCATCGTTGGTTTTGGGGTTGCTGCTGATAATACCCAAAAAGAATACGGCACCGAGGCTGAGAGACTTACAAAACTGAGAGATAGAATGATTGAAGGGATACTGCGGATCGAGGAGAGCTATTTAAATGGGCATCCTGAGAAGAGATTGCCCACCAACGTGAACGTGCGATTCAGCTACATCGAGGGAGAATCGATAGTTTTAAGCTTGGATCAAGAGGGGATTCAGGCATCAACGGGTTCCGCATGCAGTTCGAAGACCCTTCAACCAAGTCATGTCTTAACAGCCCTGGGGTTAAAGCATGAGGAGGCTCATGGCTCACTCCTCCTCACGCTTGGAAGGCACAACAAGGATGAAGATGTTGAAAAACTCCTTGAGGTTCTGCCACGGGCCGTTGAGCGGTTGAGGATGATCTCGCCTCTTTACCGGAGGTAAAAGTAAAAAAATGTATTCTGACAAGGTATTCGAGCATTTCAGAAATCCGAAGAACATTGGGGAGATTCCCGATGCAGATGGAGCGGGAACGGTAGGGAATCCGGTGTGCGGCGATTTAATGACCATCATGATCAAGGTAAAAGACGATGTAATAGCGGATATCAAGTTCAAAACCTTTGGCTGCGCGGCGGCAATAGCGACAAGCAGTGTGGCTACCGAGCTTGCAAAGGGGAAGAGCATCAAAGAGGCACTGAAGATAACAAGGAAGACGGTGGCTGATGAGCTGGGTGGGTTACCACCGCAGAAGTTGCACTGCTCAAATCTCGCTTCGGATGCGTTACGAATGGCTATCACCGATTATTTCAGGAAAACAGGTCAGGAGGAGAGAATAACGGAGTTCGGACTTGAGAAGGAATTAAAAGCACTCGAGAGGAGAGAGAAGGGAGAACAGGGAGAAGTTTATGAAGATTAATTCGTGCTGCTAAACAGTAAAGGATAATTTA
>JACUTR010000077.1 GCA_014859735.1 Candidatus Methanophagales archaeon
GCATACCTATAGATGTTATGGAGATGAGGTCATATGGCCTAATAGTAAATTTATATATTTTCTCTGCGAACTCAGCGTTCTCCGCGGTAAATTTGAAATGTGACAAAGTCAAGGTAAATTACCACCGGGTATAAAGATAAACAAGCATTAAGAGGAGCTATAAAGAGCCATGAAATTTGACCCCAAGCAGATACGAGAAGATACGAGCAGGGATTTTGAAGCTGCATGGATAGAAGGTGTGCGATACGCAAGTGAGCGGAGCCTTAACCGAGGATATCCGCGCTCATTGCGCATGGTGAGCTCTGGAAAGCCTCACCCCGTCTTTGAAACGATCCAGAAGTTGAGAGCGGCGTATCTGCGGCTCGGCTTTGAGGAAGTTATGAATCCGCTCATTATAGAAGACGAGGATGTCAAGAAGCAGTTTGGAAAAGAAGCACTTGCGGTCTTGGATCGCTGTTATTATCTTGCGGGATTGCCCCGTCCTGATATCGGCATCTCGGAGGACCGGGTGAGGATGATGAACTCGTACTTAGGTAAAGAATTATCGAGAGGGGAGATAGAGGAGCTCAAGAATACCTTGCACCGGTATAAAAAGGGCGAGATAGGGGGCGATGATCTGGTTTATGAGGTGGCACAGAGTATACGTGTGGAGGATATGAAAGTAACGAACGTGCTTGATGCCGTTTTCCCGGAGTTAAAAAACCTCGCTCCTATCTCCTCCAGAAGCACCTTGCGAAGTCACATGACCTCTGGCTGGTTCTTGACACTTGCCGAAGTCTGGAATAAGAAGCCGTTGCCCATCAAATTGTTCTCCGTGGATCGCTGTTTCCGGAGAGAGCAGCGGGAGGATGAGATAAGGCTTCGTAATTACCATTCCGCATCCTGCGTCGTCTGCAACGAAGAAGGTGAAGCGAGCATAGACGATGGTAAAGAGATCGCGACGGGGCTGCTTTCGCAATTTGGCTTCAAGAAGATAAGATTCAGAAAGGACGAGAAGCGCTCGAAATATTACATGCCGGACACACAAACAGAAGTGTTTTGCTACCACCCTCGATTAGGTTGGGTAGAATTAGCGACGTTTGGTATTTATTCCCCGACCGCACTGGCGCACTATGACATTCCGTATCCCGTGGTGAACCTGGGGTTGGGTGTAGAGCGGTTAGCAATGATACTGCACGAGGAGAGCGACGCACGAGCATTGGCATTGCCGCAATTTTACGCACCCTGGAAGTTGAGCGATATGGAACTAGCTGAGCTGATAAGCATGGAAAAGACACCGAGCACGCCGGAAGGCGAGAATATACTTAAAGAGATAGTGCACGTGTGCGAGGCTAAAGGTAGTGAGAAATCACCCTGTGAGTTCCTCGCGTATAGCGGCACCCTATTCGGGAAGGAGGTTGAAGTTTGGGTACTCGAGCCGGAGGAGAAGACCCTTTTATGCGGCCCTGCGTATCTGAATGAGATAGTTGTAGTTGAAGGGTCTATCGTTGGCATACCGAGGACGGAGGAATGGAAAAAGGTGTTTGAGGATGGGGTGCCCACAAACATCCGTTTTGTAGATGCATTTGCCGCTTTTGCTGCTTCCAGGATAGAGGAAGCTGCTAAAAGAGGAGAGATCGAGAAGGAAGACATTGAAGTAAGAGTAAAGATCGTGAGAAGCGGCGCGGATATAAATATAAAGATAGATGAGGTGGCAATGCGGTACATCACCGCGATGAAGAAGAAGATAGATATACGGGGTCCTGTTTTTATTACCGTTATGGCGAAGCAGATCTCATAGTTCACCGCTCAACGAACCGCTCAATAAACCTTTGAAATCTTATCCACTTTCCCTATCACTTGTTTATGCAACTCGTTTAATCTTTCTACACGTTCTATTATAGATAGCGACAACTCTGCAATATAATTAGTTGATAAGATTTTTTATACTGCACAAAGCATCAACTTATCACGTGATCGCGATGATTTTTTGCCCTGTTAATTTCGATATTTCTATGCTATGCAAATAAATCGTAAAATTCTTAAAACGGATATCAATAATATAAAAATAAATGTTAGATGCGTGAATCATGAAGATAATAGGTATCGATTTAGCATGGAAAAGCAAAAAAAACACCTCAGCTCTTGCAATTGGGGAGCTAAATGGTGATATGTTTCGAATTGACATAGTCCATGAGGCGTTAGCTGGACTAGATGCAATAGTTAATGTCGTCGAGCAAGAAGGAGATGTTCAGGGAGTGGCGATTGATGCACCGCTTGTGATTATCAATCGGTCTCGGCAGCGTTCATGTGAAAGGGAACTGAGTAAAGTATATGGTGACCGCAGAGCATCTTGCCACGCCTCCAATCTAAGTCTTTATCCAGAACCGACTAGTTGCACTCTGTCCAGGCGGTTGCAGAAAAAAGGTTTCAAGCATTTAATGCCCCCTGGTAGGGGTCAATGGCAACTGGAATGCTATCCACATCCCGCAATCATTGAAATATTTGGCTTATCCGAGAGACTTGCTTACAAGAAGGGAAAGGTTGCCGAGAAGAGGCAAGGACAAGCGAACTTGGCGAAACATATAAAATCGCTCGAGGAATCGCAGACGTTAAGACTAAAGATAGGAAGCGGTGCAGGGCAATTCCTCAGCGAAGAAAGAATATTCACAAATAAAGGTATGAAGCTCCAAGAAAATGAGGATGCTCTTGATTCGATCCTTTGCGCATATATTGGGGCTTTGTACGCAAGGTCTGTTCCCTATCAAGTTTTTGGTTCTATAGAAACAGGGTACATTTATGTACCCCAGCAGAAATGCATCTAACATCCGCTTTCACAACGACGCCCTAATAAACTGGCGTGTGTGAAGCGGCACGTTCGGTGCACAGAGAACGGAGCGAGCCCCGTGTCTCTGCTCAAAAGGCTTCCCGGCCCAAGCAGTGGGAAATTGGAGGCTCGCTACAAGACCTTTCTCATCACGATCGCTCCTTCCCCATCTTTATAATAGAACGGAATAAACCCAATATCCATAAATCCCATACTTCGGTATAAGCTCTGTGCTATCTGGTTACTTACCCGTACCTCCAGCCGCACGTACCCTATTCTTCGTTTTCTCAGTGTGTTAAAGGCCGCTTTTAACAACGCCCTCCCCACGCCTCTTCCTTTATATCGTGAAGCAACCGCAAGTGCAAATACGCGCCCTTCTCCCTCCGGCGTTAATACCAGAACTACGAACCCTATTACCTCATCATCTTTCTCTGCAACTAAGAAACCCTCAAGCCATTCCTCGTATAATTCAAGATACAACCCTGCATCGCCATCCAAGAATGATTCCTCCTCTATTTCCATCACCCTTCTGATATCAGGCCTTTCAAAATTCCTTATTCTTATCGTGAGTCCTTTTGCCGTTCTCACTATGAGTTCCATCTTTTACTACTGCTCTTCCCTCTCGTTTTTTACCGTATATTCGATTATGAGCTCAGCGATCTTACTCATCATCTCCTCACTCAAATTATACCCGCTGCTTCCTCTGCTCCTCCTTGCCCGCTCACGCCACTTCTCGATCACCTCTCTCTGGCGTTGCCGGTCAATGATCGGCTTTTTCATTCGCACCTTCTCAGCCTTCGTTTCTTTTGCATACCGCATCCTTTGTGAAAGTAAATCCGCAATGGCATCGTCTATTTCATCTATCCTCTTCCGTATCTCTTCCAATTTGTCTTCGTTCGGTGACATTTTTATTAGTTATAGTATAAAGAATGAGGTAGAGTAAGTAAAGAGCATGATGTCCAAGCAGGGAAGAGATAACGAAAGCGAAGCTGAGCACGAGCCTCCGGATAGCTTCAGCTTGGGCGTGAGAAGGATAAAAGGCTTACGTAACAGCATGGATAAAGGAGGTGCCTTCTGGTATAAGAAGGAAGGCAGAGGTAGAGAGAGGGGGAGGTATGAGTATGAGAATACAAATCCGAAGCATGCAGAAGAACGCCTTGAAGACCCCCCTCAGTCGTCTCTCTTCCTTTCTTCACAACTTCTCAGCCTTATTCAGGCAATCTCCATTCTCGCTCCTTTTTTGTTCGTTCACCGGTCTTTTGGCTGGAATTGTGTTGAGTTGGATGACCGATCTGCTGCAACTCCTTCCCGGTCTCATCATACTCATTCCACCTGCAATTGACATGCGAGGTAATATTTACAGCGCGCTCGTCTCGAGATTGGGAACTTCAATGCACCTCGGTCTTTTCTCCCCAACCTTGAAAAAAGGGGGGATATTACACCAAAATGCGTATGCCTCTTTGCTATTGTCGCTCATCCTTTCTGTTATCCTCGGCTTCTTAGCTAAAATAGCTGCAAATGCGTTTGGAATGCACAGTATCTCTCTCTCCGCTTTCATTCTCATTTCAGTAATAGGCGGTTTGATCTCTGGAATCATTCTCCTCGGCATCGCTATTCTCGTCTCTATCCTCGGATACCGTAGAAACTGGGATATTGATAACATCTCATCACCGATAATAACCTCTGCAGGAGACATGGTAACCATACCCTCTTTGTTCCTCGCCAGTATCTTATTATTAAACTTTAACCTTGAAGAAAAGATCGTAGGGGGTTGGTTATCTCCATCCACCTTATTTTTATTTTTATTTGTCTTTTTAGCTTTTGTATGCGCCATAAAAGGATTAAAATCAAACGAAAGGGCTGTAAGGCGAATTATTGTAGAAAGCATTCCGATGTTTTTCATCAGTGGGCTTATTGCCACGTTTGCAGGGTTAGCACTGAACATGAATTTGAGTAGTTTAATTGCTCTTCCCGCTATTTTAGTACTCATCCCACCCTTTTTGGGTGAAAGTAACGCGTTAAGCGGTATATTAAGCGCTCGCCTCTCCTCCATGCTTCACCTTGGCACGGTGAATCCAAAGCGTTTCCCTGATAAGCTTGTCTCTGCGAATTTCGCTGTGATATATCTCCTTTCCATATTCTTCTTTCTCTTTGTTGGTTTAATATCATACGGTGCGAGTGCCTATCTCGGGATAGCCACCCCACCGGTAGTAAAAATGCTCTCTATCGCCCTTTTAGGCGGTATTTTATGCACAACGTTTCTTAACTTCGCTTCTTATTACATCGCCATTTTATCCTTCAGATTTGGAATGGACCCTGATAATGATACGATACCACTCATAACCAGCTTAACCGACATAGTAGGCGTATTATCGCTCCTTTTTGCGATGAATCTGATGATATAACGAGCGCTTTTTCTTTTCAGAACCCAGGTTCTTTCTACGAGAAGAACAAATAAGTTCTTTTGATAACACCTTTCTTTTTAAGAAAAGATTGAGAATGCAACTTCCTACGAAATACAGCACGGGGTGTAAGAACATAGATGAGCTGTTAGGTGGGGGGTTCGAGTCGGGTACGGTGACCCAGCTCTATGGAGAGGCAGGCAGTGGAAAGACAAATATCTGCCTTCAGGTAGCGGTCGACAGTGCGAGAAACGGAAAGAGTGTAATTTTTATAGACACCGAGGGTTTTTCTCCGGAACGGTTCTTACAGATAGCCAGTTCTAAGCCCTTAGAAGAGGTGGAAAGCATAGCACGGAGAATTATGATCTACGAGCCTCAGAGTTTCGAGCAGCAAATGTCCTGCATAAAGGAGATAGATGCGGTAATAAAGGAAAAGGATGAAAAAAACAAGGTTTCACTCGTAATCCTCGACTCAGCCACGCTTTTCTACCGATTAGAGCTGGACGATGAAAGGAGTATGTATTTGAGGAGAGCGTTGGCAAACCAAATAATGCATCTCCTGGAAGTTGCGCGCCGGTATGACCTTGCGGTCCTTATAACCAATCAGGTATATACTGATATAGAGAATGGTAAATTACGACCTCCGGGTGGATCGGCGCTCGAGCATCTCTCAAAAGTAATTGTGCAGCTCGAGAAGATGGCAGGAGGGCGGGGTAAAAGGAGAGCTATTTTAAAGAAGCACCGGTCTATGCCTGAAGATACGGCATGCGAGTTTTTTATCACGAGTAAAGGTGTTGAGGATAGTCCGAGATAGATGAATCATAAATAAAAGGTATACTAAAATTAATGTAGTTGAGGAAGATAGAGTATACATCAACGTCAGAGATAGAGAACGAAGAACGGAAAGGATAGGGAGAAGATGAAAGTGTTGGTATATCCGCCAAATAGTTTGATATTGGCGGATTTGGTGGAACGGGGCGGACATGAACCGGTCGTTTTGATGAAGGAAGTCGGTGAACACGTGAGAGATGCAGAGATAGACGCACCACCACTGAATATTACGGAAGAGGACTTGAAGCGGGCACTGAGGTATGTCTCGGTGGAAGAACCTGCGGGACTCAAAGGGAGAATAGGACTGCTTACACCGTTGTTGGAGAAAGCGGAAGCTGCGATAATATTGACTGACGCACCCCCCACCTTCGGTTGTATGGGCTGTGCCGTCGCCGACGAATTCTTCAAGTTTTTGATAAGGAAGCGTGGAATACCGACATTAGAAGTGAGGTATGAGGGTGGAGATCGGATGGAGGAGATGGTATCCACGGTAATGAAATTTTTAGCGCAGTTATCAGAGGGACAGAAAGAAGCATAAGATAAAATGACGCCCGTGAGAGTTGCGCAGATATCGTGTGGGACTGAGTACTGTGGTATTCAATGGTTATTGGACGATATAGCAGAGCGATTAGGTATTGACCTGGTTTATCCCGAGATGGAGTTAGCGAAGGTGGAATTGGCATGCAATGAGATTGGATTCAAGGCAGAAAGCCCCAGCTTGAATTTGATGATAGCACGAGCGGTATCCCTGTTAAATGACCCAATGATAAAAGGCGCTATACTGCTCACCTGCTTCAAGTGTGCGGAAGGAACGATTGTGAAAGACATGGTAAGGACGTTTCTCCATGAGCGGACGGATATACCGATCATCGTCTATTCAAACGTGGAAAAGCCGAAGGAGATAGAGCTCTATTCTCGCTTTGAAGCACTGAAGACGTTAATAACACGGAAGGCACTCTTGATGCGCGAGAAGCAGGAAGGCGTGACGATCGGTATTGATTCCGGCTCCTCTATGACGAAGGTCGTGGTGATGAAGGAGAACGAGCTAATAGGGCACGAATGGTTGCCCACTACAGACCCGATACGAAGTGCAGACGAGGTGATGGAGAAAGTGATGAAAGACGCGGGGATTTCAGAAAAGGAGGTGGACGCGATCGGTGTGACGGGACATGGCCGGGAACTGGTAAGTGAACATATAAAAGCGGATCTCAATTTAGAGGAAGTGAGTGTGGTCTCAAAAGGAGCGGCTCTTCTTGCTGGGCGACATAAAGGCGAGGCAACCGTGATAGATATCGGCGGGATGAACAACAAGCTGATTCTCATGCGCGATGGGATAGCGACGAGTTTCAGTTTGGGCGGTATTTGTGGCGGCTCTTCGGGGCGGTTCCTGGAAGTGGCATCGCACCGATTGGATGTGGACATCTCGGGGTTGGGGCAGCTGGCGATGAAATCAAAGGCAAAGAAAAAGGCGAAATTTGACTTGCAGAGCTATTGCATGGTATTTGGCATCCAGAGTCTCGTCGTTGCACTCGCCTCTGGGATAAAGCGTGAGGATGTCGCGGCTGCTGCGTGTCGCTCTGTTGCTGAACAGGTCTATGAGACGATGATCCAGGAGATGGAGGTACGACCTCCGGTCATCTTTGTGGGAGGTGTATCATTAATAGAAGGCGTGAAGCGCGAATTCGAGGATCTGCTTGGTGTTGAGATCATCGTGCCGCAGTATTCGCAGTATGCGGGCGCGGTGGGCATGGCTACGCTGGTTTCGGGCGTTTAGTTTGAAAGACCGTTTCTGTTGGTTGGATAGATAGATAGTATTCTTATAGAAAATGAGGGTGCAAAAATGGGATTGATAGAATGGGCAAATGAAAAGACCAAAAATATGGATGTCTTTGACATAGGACTAACAAAATTGACCGTGCTCTTCGCAACGCTGCTGATAGTTAAATTCTGGCC
>JACUTR010000078.1 GCA_014859735.1 Candidatus Methanophagales archaeon
TATTCTTCCATACGTACTTTTCTCGGGCCTATTACATACTCTTCCATTATTTTTCCTCCTCTAATTTTAATTCCCCATAGCTTTCTTCGTACATTCTCATTTGTTCTTTGAGCGAATCTAAAATCGTGTACTTAAAAGTGTAAGGGTCCATGATAAAGCTACCTACCACCTTTACCCTTGTCTTTTCTTCCTTTACTTTTGAAATAACCTGTCCTAATTCAACCTTTATTGCATTTTTTCTATAAGTCGTTGAAATCGAATCTACATAGATACTATTTACTCCTTCCACTCCAATCCACTCTATTTCCTCCTTCTCTTCTATTTTGCTCATTTTTTACCTACCTCCTTGCTGTCTTAAGCTATAACCTACAAGTCACGTTTAATTCGCAGACCACACACGGCCGACGCGGAGTTGGTGTAGGTGGGGATGGTTCCGTCTCAACGCATCCCGGAAACATCGCAACCCCTACAATCACTACTATAGCCAAAAAGGTGCGGTTTTATTCATTTTGTTATAGATTAAGAGAGGGCAGTATTTAAAGATTACCTAACATTGGAATGAATTTCACCTTTCCACATAGCGTCCCCTGCGTTCTATTTCCTCTGCTCTTTTGAGCACCTGCGAGGCACCTGAAAAGGTACGCTGGTAGCCCTTTATAAAAGACTCTTTGAACCGTTCATGCGATTCATGCGTGCCTTTAAGGCTCTGGAAGAATACATGGACATCGACGCCTCGTGCTTCCGTGCTCGATTCGATGAAGGATAACCCGAAATCGATAAGGTAGATACGGTTATCCTTCCCCGCAATTATATTGGAGGTGGTCAAATCGCCATGAATGATCCCATTTTTGTGCAAGATGCCGACGAACTCACCTATTCGTTCGCTTACATCCTCATCAATCACCTCTTTCGCGAGCTTGCCGTCTATCCTCTCCATCACCAATTCGTATTCGTCGACATCGAAGATGACGGGTGTGGGCACGCCTTTTCTCCTCGCCTCTGAGATTATTTTCGCCTCGCTCTTCGTTCTTTCCTTTCTTATTCGCTCGTCTATCTCCCGTACCCTGTATCGCTTTTCTATCCTCTTCTTATACACGAGGTCGCCCTTGAGCTCGACTATCGCTTCCGCGCACTGAAACCGCTCGTTAGAAGACCACGTTTTATCTAAGAGACGCATTTTTATTTTTAGGATTCGATTAAATAATGATACGCACTTAGAGCTGCTTTTGCTCCCTCTCCCGCAGCCACGATGATTTGTTTTTCCGGCACATTAGTTACGTCGCCAGCTGCAAATAATCCTGCAACCTCCGTCTTACAGTCACAATCCACTACTATTTCATTTAATTCGTTAAGGGGCACCACATCCTGTGCAAATTCAACATTAGGAGTGGCTCCGATCTCTATAAAAACACCTCCGACATCGAGAATGACCTCCTTATCACCCTTTGTTTGCGTGATAACGATACGTTCTACTTTATCCTCCCCCTGTATCTCCTTGACCGCATAGCCCGACATAAATTCAACCTTACCCGATTTCTTGGCCTTCTCTATTAATACCGGGTCTGCCTTTACTGAGACCTGAACTATGTTGTAAATTTTTCGTGCATAGGTAATGAGCTCATTTACCGCAGTAAGAGCGGGATTACCACTCCCGATTACCGCTACCTCCATTCCACCAAAAAGGGGCGCATCACAGGTAGCACAATAACTCACTCCTCTCCCTATCAATTCTTTCTCCCGCGGCACATTGAGGAACCGTGCACGTCTGCCAGAAGCAATTATTACCGCTTTACCCGTGAAATTCTTACCCTGAGAAGTTAGCACGGAGAAACCGTTATCCTCCCTGCTGAGCGTTGTGACCTCATCACCGATCGATAAAGCGATAGGAAACTGCCTGACCTGCTCCTCAAATTTCCGCATCAGCTCTGCGCCGGTTATATAGTGGTATCCCATGTAGGTCTCTACAGCCGGAGCGAGGAGTGTCTGCCCTCCAACATTTTTACTGATAACTAACGTATCGAGTTTCTTCCGGGCAGCATAAACCGCAGCGGTCATCCCTGCGGGACCGGCTCCAATAATAATCAAGTCGTAGCGTTTAGCCTCCTCCACGGGCACCTCTTTCATCTCCGCCGGTAATATGAACTCCACGTTATTTCACTTCACCTTCCTGCATTCGTCACGTGCTTTAAAAATTCCGCTTCGGGCACAGCCCCTGCAAATTCTATCGTTTCGTTTATTATTACCTTAGGTACGACAAAGACTTTATACTTAAGGTTTAAATGCGGGAATTCTGTCGCCTCTACCATATCTGAAGTGATTAAAGGGCTTTCCAATGCCATCTCATGCGCCATTTGAACCGCTGTTGGACAATAAGGGCACGTAGGGGTGACGAATACCTGAATGTGGACTGGCTTGGTCAATCTTTTCAGGTGCTCTTTCGTCTCGGTCGAAAGGGTAGAATTCTTAGAAGAAACGATCATCATGGCATGGATGAGCGATGCAAATTCGTAGCCCCCGGGTATACCATAAAATCTTATTCCGTAATCTTCCTTTCCTCCGACTACCGTTGCTGGTATCTTATCAACCTTGTAATACTCCGCCTTCTCCTTATCGCTCACAAAGTCGAAGACCTCAAGACGTACTTTATCTGAGATTGCAGATAGCTCCTCCATCAGCATCCGGTTGTCTTCACAGGTTGGGCATTCAAACTCCTGGGTGAAAATAACCAATTTCAACCCGTCTTTCAGTCCTTTAAGAAGATTTTCAACCTCTTGCCTCACTTTTTCGCTTAAAAGAGCCATTTCGCTACACCTCCTTTCACCTCGTATTTCACGCTTACGCATGACTTTTTGCGAATAAAAGTATAAATAGGGACGGGGAGAAAAAAGGCTACGGTTATTATAACCGCTACGTCCTCACCTCTCACCAGCGAAGGGTATCAGCTCTCCCTCAACGCTTTAATTCTTCTCGATTGTTTCCGCATCGAGTCGTGCAGCATCTCTCAGTTTTTTCCGGATGTTTGGCATTGCGGAGATAGCACGCAACCAATCTGGCAGCAATATCCCGGTTGGCTCGTTAATGTAGGATTCCCCTGCTTCTAAGAGCATCTTTGAGAAGATATCCACAATGCTCTCTTCTTCGTGTCGGTTATACTCCAGATCATTACATACCGCATCGGCATCGTATTGTCTGATGAGGTTCTGGGCAGTCCGTTTATACAATACCCGCAAACTGAGTAAAAATTCGCGTGAGATGTCCAGGGAATCGACCTCGGTCAGTGTGCGAAGTACGGTTCTCGTTATATCATAGGTCATTTTTGAAAGCCCCTTATCCGGTCTTTCACCTACCTCTTTATGTTTATGTTCATAATATCCAAGATCCACCTGGCAGATTCTTTTGGGTGCCGCGTTCCGGTACACCTCGGCAAGTATGCCGATTTCCAACCCCCAATCTCCAGGGACCCGAATATTCAGTCCAAGATCGCTGGTAAGTGCAAAATCGCCTGAAAGCAGGTATCTAAAGGCACAAAGATAGTCAAGAAAATCAGAAGCGGGAACTTTATTCTTTAACGCATCGAGTAAGGGCTGCACGAAAAGGCGGGATACGCGCCCATACATCACCCGATTATCAAAGTTTATTCGTGCATAGTACCCCTTATTGAAGAAGAAGTCAAGCTCTGGTTCAACCACGGGGAATAATAATTTTGCGGGGATAAGACTGGAATAGGTTACTATGTCGGCATCGTGAAGGACAATAGCATAGGACTCAAGGCTCGCAATTCCTGCTGCGAGCCATGCATCTTTTCCCTTTCCCGCAAACATGCTGAGGTCAATGGCACTCTCCTTCAAAGCGAGAAGAACTTCCTGGACTCGGGGACCGTTACACCATACGAGGAGATGAGGGAGATTCAGACGTTTAAAGTACTGTTTGACCTTTGCGTATTCTTCTGCGTCGGAGGCTGCTAACGCAACAACAACTTCGTGAACATAGGTGCACCTGTTTAAGTGATTGATAATAGTTCCCAGGGAAGGGTTATGAATCTCTTTATAAAGCATTGGAATAACTACCGCAACTGGTCGCTCTATAACGATATCCTCGAGTAACTTCTTCAATCTCTCCTCTTCGATACAAAAATCGTGTATCGTGGTGATTTTATCTTGAATAAAATCCATAGAACTCACCTATCCACCTTTCTTATATCGCTCATCATACGTTACTATTAAGGGTTTATAAAATTTATAGATATTTTATCACACACACTGCAGAACAGGAAGCTGCGGCGCGAGCCTCAAAAGAGCAGCTGCAACGATCCGCGAGATACAAAAGAGCTATCATAACGGAAATAAGGCCCGCATCACAATTCTGGCGCGCGGAAGGGTATCATCAGCGATATTTCGAGAAGCAGGGACTAACCCGCTGCAATGTTGAAAAATAATAAGAAAGGAAAGGTTTTGTAGGTAATGAAAGTGGTAAGATAGGAGGGATGTATGTGAAGCTCAAGCTGGTAACCGTGCTCTTGGCTCTCATCGGAGCATTTTTCATCCTGGGCTGCATGACGCCCGAACCAGGGATTACAGAAGCGGAAAGCAAGGAGATAGCACGCGAGTTTGTGGAGAACTCGCCCACCTACCAGTTTGACGGCTTTGATTTGGAATATAATCAGACGGTTGTCTTGCGCTGTCCATACTGCTGGATGTTTGTTTTTGAGTTCAAATCTCGGCACGCTGGTTACGGCAATCGGACAGGCCAGGTGCTCGCTCAGGTGATCACGCCTCACACTGCGGTGGTTACAGTAATAAACGGTACGATAACAAGTGCGGTACTTGATGACCGGTGGGACATGCTCACGCAAACCTACCTCACAGAATCTAAACTGAGTATTGAAGCAGCGATGGTAATAGCGCAAAACGGTGAATGTGTACAAGAAGAAACGTTAACTGGTAACTACGTGCACAATGAAGACACGAGAACATGGTGGATTGATCTCGATCTCTACACGGAGCGAGAAGGGTGTAATCCTGCATGCGTCGTGTAAAAGGGCACAAAAACTACGGAGTGGAACTGGAGCGGTACGGGGGCATCACCTCCTGAATTTGAGCGTGGAAATAGCTCCTCAAAGTCCTCTTAAATCAGAGTTTTGGTAGCAAAGCTGTCTAAACCACAACTATTTATTAACCCGGGGTGCTTGGTAATTGTGAGTGATGAGAATGAGATCTGAGGTATTGAAGAGGAATATCGAGACTTTACCGCATCGGGCGTTATTAATGTCTGCGGGCCTTAAAGCAGAAGATTTTGATTTAGACAAACCATTCATAGGAGTTGCAAATAGTTATAATACTATTGTTCCAGGCCATATTCATTTGAACGAACTAACCCGAGAAGTCAAAAGGGGAATTCGAGATGCTGACGGCGTTCCCTTAGAATGGGGCGTTCCCGGCGTTTGTGATGGTATTGCGATGTTTGTGGAGATGAGGCTCAGCCTACCCAGCAGAGAGCATATTGCGGATAATATTGAAATCATGACCTTATCACACTCGTTGGACGGGTGGGTTGGTGTCACCAACTGTGATAAAATTACCCCGGGCATGTTAATGGCTGCCGGGCGTCTCAATTTACCCGCAATTATGCTTACCGGCGGGCCAATGAAAGCAACTGTTATAGAAGGGAAGAAACATCACCCGATTGAAGGATTTGGTCTTGTAGGTCAGGTTAAAGGTGGTAAGATGACCGCAGAGGAGGCTGAGCAATTCCTGCCTTCCATGGTCTGCGGAGCAGGTTCCTGCGTGGGTCTTTATACCGCAAATACCATGGCGACGGTTACTGAGGTGTTAGGCATGTCACTCACACGCTGTGCGACTACGCTCGCAATCGATCCGTTAAAGAGAAAGCAAGCGTATGAGACTGGTAAACGGATTGTGGCATTAGTGAACGAGGATTGCAAGCCGCGCGAGATCATGACCGAGCATGCGTTTGAGAACGCTATTCGAGTGGATATGGCAATGGGTGGCTCAACCAATACGGTTTTACACATACCCGCGATAGCCAGAGAGGCGGGTGTTGATCTCGATATCGATATCTTTGATGCGATTTCGAGAGAGACGCCGAATTTATGCAAGATAATCCCAGCAGGACCGTATGAGATGGCTGATATTGACCGTGCGGGCGGCATCCCTGCGGTTCTCAACCGCTTACAGGATTGGATAAAAGATTCTCTAACAGTGAATGGGAAATCAATAAAGGAGATAGCAGCAGAGGGAAAGGTCCTGGATGACGAGGTTATTCGAACGCTGGATAACGCATACTTCCCGGAAGGCGGCATCGCGGTATTAAAAGGGAATATTGCACACAGCGCAGTCATAAAGCAAACTGCGGTTGATGAAGACATGATGGTTCATTCAGGCACTGCTAAGGTGTTTTATACCGAAAAGGAGTTGTTAGATGCGATTGAAGCGCGTGGGATTGCGGAGGGTGATGTGGTGGTCTTGCCCTTCCAGGGGCCTGCGGGAGCACCGGGCATGCCCGAAATGCTCATGCCAACCGATGCGATAATGGGCGCGGGCTATAAACGGGTAGCCTTGATTACTGATGGTCGATTCTCAGGTGGCACCTCCGGACCGTGCATTGGTCATGTTGAGATGGAAGCGTATAATGGCGGAGCAGTCGGTGCCATACAGAATGGCGATATCGTTGAGATCGATATTCCAAAGAGAACGCTCAATGTGAAATTACGCGATGGAGAGATCAAAGAACGAGAAAAGAAGGTTAAAGCACCAGACCGAAAACTGACGCCGCTCTTAGCATCGTACCGGGAGAAGTTCACCGGCATCAATTGTTATGGTAAAAAAATTGAATAACGTTGAGAATATTTTTTCGATTAATCCAAAGGTTTATCGAGTATACCCTATCAGTATGAAATGGGGAGAGTTGTGAGATCGCTCGACAATCCCATCTTTTCAACTTCTCCCCTTTTCTTTCTTCCATCTTCGCCTCGATTTCGATTGATTTTTATTTATGGATAATGAGCCTATTTATTCCCCCAGGAGTAAACCAACCCGGAGTGGCGCAATGAACACGGTTACCAATACGAAACCCCGCTTCTTGTCGAGTAGAACCCATAGCAACCTCCTCTCAGAGGCTACTATGAGCCCCCTCATCCGGCTCTTCAGAGTATGAACCTTGCTCGGCACACTCCTGGCCGCTTCGAGTTTTGAGGTGAGGTGGTTTTTAAAGATTTTAGGTATTCTACTCAACTCCCGTTAATATTTTTATTAATCCCTTTCGAGTCCTAATTATGCGATTGGAGAAATAGATAGGCCAGGGTGTTGGTACTTCATTTTCACAGAATAAAATTATCCTCTTTCCCAATTGTTTCCCAACACACATCTCCATTGCTGCTCCATAGCTCGGCCCATTTAAAACCACCACGATCACATCACTTTCCCGCACTAATCCTAAATGACGCTTGACTATTCTATCAGCTACCTCCGGTTTATCTCTGAAATCTTTTATGTCTGAGTAGTCCATGTCCTTATCGACAAGCCGGTCTAATACCTCTATTCCTTCTTTTCTGAGCATATTTTTTATTTCGGTTAAGTACTCAAGACCACCATACCCAATAGAACCACAAACAAGTACCTTCACTTCTTTCCCTCCCCACGTTTCACGTTCATCTTTTAGTCACCGAACCATTTAAATATGTTAGGGCTGGTGTTCGGGCGACGCGGTACACCTTTACCCTTCCAACTTCAGTTAGTTTTTTCAATTATAAAACTTTTTGGATGCCTAAAGGAAGATATAAACTATCCAATAAAAATTTGAGAACTTAATGCACGTATGCACCGAGAGAGAAAGATTTAAAATCTGTAGTAAACCATTTTAGCACTA
>JACUTR010000005.1 GCA_014859735.1 Candidatus Methanophagales archaeon
TCTCGCTCGTATGCACGAACCAATGCCGCTTTTACATCGCTCGGGAGTGTTGTCTCCGCTCTCCTCAACAGGGTTATCGTTACTTCCTTTATCAATTCTCTCGTGATCATATGCTGAAGAATAGTTTACAAAGAGAAAATAGGTTGTAGTGTTTTTGATACATATTCACGGCACGCCATTTCATCCATCAAACCAAATATTTTTATAAGCACGTGACACATATTACATAAAAGACACCGATCAGATGAAAGGGAAAGAAGAGGGATAATAATGATAAAGGTATTACCTGAACTGGATGAGGCATTATCCTCAGAAAAGGGATTTTCACTGCTGATAAAAGGTTTGCCCGGGACAGGGAAGACGATACTTGCGCTCTCTGTAATTGCAGAGTTTGGTGGCTCTGATGCGCTCTATATGTCAACGAGGGTATCTCCTAACTCTCTCTACAAGCAGTTTCCCTGGCTTAATGAGCGCAGCCAGCCATTGAACGTAATAGATGCAACAAAGCTTTATGTCTCAGCAGACACACACTTTGGACTTCAGACATTTCCGGAAGTCTTATATTCAAGACTTCGTGAGATAGAAAAACCAGCAACTATCGTGGTTGACAGCTGGGATGCGATGACCTCGCAAGTTGACGACAGCAAGAAGATTGTATTGCTGCAGGCTGCGATAGCAGATCTCGTAAGAGAAAGCAGGATAAACCTCCTTCTCGTGACTGAAAGTATGGAAGTAACTCCTCTGGATTATTTGGTGGATGGAATAGTGGTGTTAAGGAAGTACGAAATAGATTATAGAAGGGCGAGAGAGATTGAGATGAAGAAGCTGCGGGGCATTGAGATAGATCAGCATAAATACGCGTTCACGTTAAAGGGTGGTAGATTTCAATCGTGCATGCCTTTCCAGGGGAGGAGATTGGAGAAGCGAAGAAAGGCAGAACTCGTGCCGAATACTGAAACGCACCTGTCTACCGGGGTCTCGGACCTGGATAAGATTATAGGCGGGGGCTTAAAAAAGGGGAGCTTAAATGTCATAGAACCTGAGGATAATCTTGCTATCCTCGGTTACCAATCCATTATCGCTCACATGATTATAAATAGCATACAGCAAGGGGTGAATTGTGTATGTATTCCCTGTTGCGGCTGGGATGAGAGGAGATTGAGAAGGGGGATATTGCCTTTTGTAAGCGAAGAGGAGTATAATAAGTTCTTCACGGTCTTCGAGATAGGTTCAGAGGAGAGGGAGAATGAGAGAGAGAATGTGAAGATATTGAAAGGTGAGTCGGCGAAGGCGGAAATCTCAAAATTCCGTGAATTTATTTCTGATTTGAAGCCGCCGGTCATGGTAATTATTGGAATAGATACGCTGGAGTACCCATACCACTTGAAAGAGAAAGGTAAAATAGGTGAAATGATGGGGATCTTATCCCATCTGATGGCAGATATGAGAGAAGTGGGAAATGTAGCCACATTCGGATTGACGCCCGGGCTTGAATTGGGCAGGGCACTTATTCACTTAGCCTCAACCTACTTTAAGTTGACCGAGCTTCATAAGAGCGTTCTCCTTTATTGCAATCGCCCTGAGACTAAATTACACTGCTTGGATAACGTTGTTACCGATGATACACTCGAGATAAAGCTCACTACTATTGTGTAAAGAGAGTAAATATAAATATGGAGATGGAGATAGATGTGCAGGTGATGGTGGGGAGCAACATCATCATCACGTTTGGAGGGGTAGACGTGGAGCTGACGAAAGAACAGGCGGAGAAATTAAAGGTACTTCTTGTAGACGCCCTTGAGAGCTGTGAGCGTGATCTTCTCCCCAAGAGGGTCAATAAACGCAAGTAAAGTCCTTTCATTAAATAGGAAGAAGTCATCGCCACATTTCTCTCTTATTTCTTCTATGCCCGTACCGTCAAAATAAATCCGCTTCCCACATCCATTTCCTGCTCTTTGTTAACAGAAGTAATAGGCTCGATAATCTTCTTCTCTTTCTCCTCCTCTATCTCTCCCCCTTTCTTTATTACTGTCCCAAATGCGGGTAGTCTCATGAAGTCTCATCGGACCTTACTGATTTTAACCGAAAACTTTATAAGGCACCTAAGCCATACATTAATTTGGGGACACCGGTGCCACAAAGGGCACGGGTGAAAGGGATCCCCGAAGGGGGATGAAAAGGTGGGGTTAAGACGGTGTCCTCGGAAGGATAAAAATAGGAGGTGAAAGGGAATGGAATACGAAATGGAGATGGTTAGAGAAGTGGAGAGGGAGCCTGAGCGGATTGCAGAGCTACCGGATGCCGAGAAGGAAGAGATAAGCGAGGAGCTTCTCGAGGTGGTTACGGAGAGAAAGGTCGAGCTCACTCCACGAGAGGTGGGCGAATTTATAGCTTTGATACAGGGGCATCATACGAAAGACATTTTCAGGAAGGTGATAAAGACAGCAATGCGTATCAATCCTTCGAAGACAACCGAGATATTACAGAGATACTAAATTTCTCTCTCTTTTTTCTTTTTTATACATAACCAGAGATTTTTTCTTTTATCCTTCCCTCAAGTTTCTGTGAATATTCAAAAATATCAGGGAAGAAATCCTCCATTCTTCTCTCAGCAATTCGCAATATTGCAATCCTTTGCCAATAAGGGAGAGAGGGCTTTATGTTTTTAACCGCTTTCAGTAAATCTTCCATGCAAATGTCCCTCGGTGGTTTCCCCAGTATTGCCTCCTCTAAAGGGAAGGTTGCAGCTTCGTTACAGACCTCTCGTATGTCAGCGCCCGAATAAGTTTCAGTGAGCCTCGCAATCTCTTTCAGGTCACAGTCCTCTGCAACCGGTCGCCCTTTCAGATGGATTTTGAAAATTTCGACCCTTGCTTCGAAGTCAGGTGGTGGGACGAAGAAAAGTTTGTCAAATCTGCCAGGGCGCATTAATGCAGGGTCAATGTTCCAAGGTGAGTTCGTAGCCGCGAGAATCATTATATCTCCACGGTCCTCGAACCCGTCTAATTCTGTAAGAAAGGTATCCACAATTCTTCTTTCATGATGTTCTGCGTCCTTATGCGAGCCAATACCATCAACCTCATCAAAAAAAAGAATGGAAGGCGCATGATTTCTCGCCTCTTCAAAGACACGCTGTATGTTCCTGTCGGTTTCTCCATACCATTTGCTCAGCAGGTCAGGTATCTTTACATTGGAAAACTTCGCATCTGCTTCACCCGCAGTTGCTCTCGCGATCAATGTCTTTCCACAACCGGGAGGGCCATAAAGGAGGATGCTGCTCTTCATTCCCCTCTTATAGAGTTCATAAAGGTCAGGTCGCTTCAGAGGATAAATAATGGAGAGTTTTATTCCCTTTTTTATCTCGTTTAGATTGCCGACGTCCGCAAATGTGGTTCTTTTCATCTTTTTAAGAATATCATTGCTATGCATCCATAAATTCTTTCTCGTAGAAAAACCAAAAGTTTTATATTTCACCTGTGACATATAATTCACTGAGGGTATAGATGGCACGGAAGGCTGAGGGAGAGAAGAAAGGCGAGGGAACGCTCGTCGCCAATGTCCATGATAAGGGCGATAAAAGAGGCGTCTCCATTTATTTCGGCAGCAAGGAGATTGAACTGCTTAAAGAGATGGGGGTTGACCTCCGTGAGGTGCGAAAGTTCCTCATTGAGGTACGCGGCAACAAAATCTACTTGACGCCTCTTTCTACTCTCTACGAAGCAGAACCGACGGACATTGATATTCTCCTCGAGATAACAAGCCGGTTTGATGACCTACGGTCGCTTGACAACGAGACTAAGGAGGAGTTAAGCGAAGCTTTTCTCTCTCTTATTGTGGAGAGCGAGGTGAGGCTCAGCGAAGAAGAAAAGGCTGCTTTCATGCAACTCATAAAGGGTGTCTGGGGGAGTTATGTGCTAAAGAAGGTATTAGGTGCCTGCACACGCGCAGATGCAAAAGCAACGTTGCTCGCAATAAATCGACTTGTTATCACAAATTCTGCACCTGAAAAGTAGATAGAGATGAGGTTGAAGATGAAAGAGAGGTGGTTTAGGTGATAGTGGTAGAACAAAAACCCTTGGAAGATATACTCGATATGGTTAAGGACTGTGATAGGATGCTTGTCTTGGGCTGTGATGGATGCTCAGGTATTTACCAGGTCGGTGGAGAGAAGCAGGCTGAGATGCTTTCATCCATGCTCCGGATGGGAAAAAAGACGAAAGGAGAGAATAAGGAGGGCGATTTAAAGATAGAAGCGTCTACTGTTCTCCGACAGTGCGATAAAGAGATTGTCAGGGAAGCGCTTGAGGGAAGTATTGGAGGTTACGATGCGGTGTTAAGCATGGCATGTGGTGCCGGCGTTCAAACCGTTGCGGAAGTTTTTCCTGAGAAGCTCGTTCACCCAGCGGTGAACACGAAGTTCATAGGTATGCAGGACCGTGAGATGGGGGACCTTCACGAGCGGTGCCGTGCGTGTGGCGATTGCATTCTTGCCGAGACGGGTGGTGTATGTCCGATAGCGAGATGCGCAAAGAGTCTTTTGAATGGCCCCTGTGGCGGGCAGGTGGAAGGTAAGTGTGAGGTAGGAGGCTACGAGCACGATTGTGCGTGGATTTTGATTTACAATAAGCTGAAAGAATTTGAAAGGTTAGACCAATTCTTGAAGCTCAGGCTTATGCGGGACAACCGGATTTCAGAGTCACCGAGGGACTTGAAAGGCAGCATTAAGTATTCAGGAGGAGGTGATTGAGATGGAAGCGTATAGCAACCTGATGCAGGAAATTTTGAATGGCAAATTTGTTTTCACGGGTGAGCTGGAGCCTGAGAAGACAACAGACTTGAATGAACTTGTGGAAGGTGCAAAGCCCCTGGTTGGATACGCAGTCGCGTGCAATGTGACGGATAACCCCCAGTCAATGGCTTACATGAGCAGTCTTGTTGCGTCCTACCTGGTGCAGAGGGATGCGGGAATGGAAACCATCTATCAACTCCGGTGTTCAGACCGTAACAGACTTGCTTTGACTGCCGATGTTCTCGGCGCCGCCGCTCTCGGGTTGAAGAATATTCTTGCACTCACGGGCGATCACGTATCTCTTGGTGATAATCCAGGTGCGAAGGCAGTTTACGACCTTGATGCTGTGTTACTCACGTATATGATAAGGAAAATGGTGGATGAAGGTGTTGACCTTGCGGGAAAGCCGATACACGAACCGCCGAAATTACACGTCGGCGTTGCGGTGAATCCAAATGCAGACCCCCTTGAGGCGGAGATAATAAAGCTGAAGAGGAAGGAGGTTGCAGGTGCCGAATTTGTGCAGACGCAGGTTGTCTATGAGATGGAGAAAGTTGACAGTCTGTTCGAGATTTACAACCAATACGGTATAAAGGTTCCTGTGCTTATCGGGATATTCCCAATGAAGAACTATGGTGTTGCAGATTATTTCGATAAAAATATCCCGGGGGTTTCAGTGCCCAAGGAATTGCTTGAGATACTGAAGATGGCATCTGAAATCACAGACAAGAAGGAAAGAAAGGAGAAATACCTGGAAATAAATTTGGAGTATTTCGAGAACTTTGTCCGGGACATAATGAAATCCGAGGCAAAGGGCGTGCATGTCATGGCTGTCGGCTACGAGCAAATGGTAAGAGAGCTAATCGCAAGGGTTAGAGGGGAAGGATAAAAACGAATTGGTGTATCGTAGCGTTTAGGTACGGAAGGAGGAAATGAGAGGCGAAGAAGCGAAGATAGGTGTTTACATTTGCCACTGCGGTGTGAACATAGCTGCGACAGTGGACTCCGCAGGAGTCGCGAAGTTCGCATCCTCATTGCCCGGTGTCGTAATTGCCAGAGACTACTTATACACCTGCTCAGACCCGGGGCAGGAGATGATACGAAATGACATAAAGGAATACGAGCTGAACAGGGTAATAGTGGCATCATGCTCGCCTCGTATGCACGAACCGACGTTCAGAAAGGTTGTAGAGGAGGCGGGCTTGAACGCTTACCTCTTCGAGATGGTAAACATCAGAGAGCACTGCTCCTGGGTTCATACCGATAAGGGCAAAGCCACGGAGAAGGCGAAGGATCTGGTTCGTGGCGCAGTTGCAAGGGCTTCGCTGCTCGAGCCTCTGGAGCGCATGAAAGTTGGAGTAATTCCAGCGTGTGTGGTGGTTGGGGGTGGTGTCTCCGGCATGTTTGCGGCTCTCAATGTTGCTGACAAGGGATTCAAGGTCTATTTAGTGGAGAATGAGCCTTCCATCGGCGGGCACATGGCGCAACTCGACAAGACGTTCCCCACGCTTGACTGCTCGGCATGCATCCTCACGCCGAAGATGGTGGATGTAGCAAGGCATAAGAACATAGAATTGATAACTTATGCGGAGGTGGAGGGCGTAGAAGGCTACATAGGTAATTTCAAGGTGAGAGTAAAGAAAAAAGCACGATATGTGGATGAAGAAAAATGCACGAGATGTGGTGAATGCACAAAGGTATGCCCCGTGACCATCACCAACGAGTTCGAGCTCGGGCTAGCGGGAAGAAAGGCGGCTTATGTGCCATTTCCGCAGGCTGTCCCTCTGGTCTATACTTTAGAGCGGGACAGATGTATGGGGTGTGGTCTGTGCGAGGTGGTATGTGAAGCGGAGGCGATAAATTATGAGCAAAGAGATGAGGAGTTAGAGTTAGAAGCCGGTGTTATAATCGTTGCCACGGGATATGATACATTTGACCCGATGAAGAAGCCCCAACTGGGCTATAAAGAGTTTCCCAACGTGATTACAGGTTTGGAATTTGAGCGATTGACAAACTCCTCAGGTCCCACGGGGGGAGAGATTGTAATAAACGGGAAGGAGCCGAAGGACGTGGTCTTCATTCAGTGCGTTGGCTCGAGGGACGAGGAGATAGGCAATGAATACTGCTCTCGATTCTGTTGCATGTATACCGCGAAACACGCATTGCTCACCAAGGAGCACATACCAGATGCGAATATTACCATTCTTTATACCGATGTGAGGGCTTTTGGAAAGGGGTTTGAGGAGTTCTATAACCGTGCCAAGGAAGAAGGCATTAACTATGTCTGGAAGGAGATAGATGCGAAGATATGGACTGAACGGGGCGATAGTGATAGGGTAATTGTAAATGTGGAAGATTCAAATGGAGGAAGAAAATTTGAAGCCGATTTGGTGGTGCTTGCAACTGGTGCAACACCGAGGAGCGATGCGAAAGAGCTTGCAAGAATGCTCAGAATCTCACAGCGTGCAGATGGTTTCTTTATGGAGACGCATCAGAAACTTCAGCCGGTGGACACGCCCACTGGTGGAATCTTCCTGGCTGGTTGCTGTCAGTCTCCAAAAGACATTCCGGACAGTGTTGCTCAGGCTTGTGCGGCTGCGGCTCGCGCTTCCATTCCTTTGATGCAGGGCGAAGTAGAGATAGAGCCGCTAACTGCGAACGTGGATGAGGCGTTTTGCGTAGGCTGTCGTACTTGTGAACTGATATGTGCTTATGAAGCACTGAGTTTTAACGAGAAGAAGCATGTAATGGTGGTGAATGAAGCGCTTTGCAAGGGTTGTGGCTCCTGTTCAAGTACTTGTCCGTCAGGAGCAATGAGCGTGGGGCATTACAGGGACAGGCAATTATTTGCACAGATAGATGGCTTGTTAAGCCGGGGAGGCTTTGTGTAAGGTTTAAATGGTATCAAAAAAGAGCAAAGGATTTGAAGCACTAAAACAGGAGATAATTGACAGGAACCTCTGCACTTACTGTGGAGCCTGCGCTTCTTTTTGTGAGCATATCGAGCTGGAACCCGATCCGACGAGACAAGTACCAGTCTTAAAAGATGAGTGCTCGCTGGATAAAGAAGGTGTGCTGAAGTGTAGCGAGAATGGAACCTGCTATGATGTGTGCCCGATGACAGAAACCGATGTAGAAGGGTTAGAGATGAAATTCCTGGATTCGGAAGGCATAAAAGAGAGAGATGAGTACTTAGGCATTTATAAGGAGTTAATTGCAGGTAAAACCTCGATAGATGGGCAAGATGGTGGCATCGTTACTTCTATGCTAACTGCAGGAATGGGAAACGAACTGTTTGATTGCGTTATCGTGGCAGAGAGAGGAGAAGACTTCAACGCAGGTGCAAAAATAGCAGAGTATATAGATGAAATAGAAAAAGCGAAGGGCACGAAATATGTGCAATGCCCGATGGTATCGAAGATAGGGGAGGCGGTGAAAGGTGGTAAAAGGAAAATAGCAGTCGTTGGGACGCCATGTGAGATAAGAGCAGCGAGGAAGATACAGTCTGTTTTGTTGAAAGATGTGCCTCAGATAGAAATCACTACCATTGGACTATTCTGTTTTGAGAACTTTTACCATGATAAACTTGCGAAGAAGACAAAGGAGCTATTAGGCATTGACCTCGCATCCGCATCTAAAATACAGATAACCAAAGGTAAATACCTGGTCACAGCGAATGGCAAGACGTATAAGACAAAAGTAGCAGAACTGGATGAGGCGGTGAGAGAGAATTGTCGCTATTGCGATGATTTCGTAGCTCGGCTTGCAGACATCTCCGTTGGCTCTGTGGGTAGCGAGGATGGATATTCAACCATAATCGTGAGGTCTGAGCGTGGCGAGAAACTTTTAGATTTGATTGATTTCTCGAGAGGCGATGTTGATAAGGAGGAAATAAGCAAAACAGCGAAGTTGAAGCACGAAAAGTTTGAAACAGCAGTTGGCGCTGGGATCGGAGGTTAAAAAATGGAAGGAGACAAGCTTGCTATCTTAATATGTCATTGTAATGGTGAAATAGACAATGGCTTAAAAGTATCCGAGTTATTTGAGTTTGCGAATTCGCTCTCCGGCGTGGTGAAGGAGCACGAATACCTTTGCGGCAGAGCGGGTTTAGAATTTGCGAGGGACTTCTTGAAGGAGTCGGAAGCGAACAAGCTCGTGTTAGTGGGTTGCAGTCCGAGGACATATCGGGGTATATTCTTAAGGGCTCTATCTGACTTCAAAGGCTTAATCATCGAGCATGCAAACATAAGGGAGCAATGCGCATGGGCGCATGAAGACCGAAGGAGGGCTACGGAGAAGGCAAAGGTTTTGGTCAGGATGGCTGTTCACAGGGTTCTCGAACTCGAAACCCTGGAAAAGATAAAACTGGATATCACTCCCTCGGCTCTTGTCATAGGAGGCGGTGTAGCGGGAATGCAAGCCACTTTTGACATCGCATCCAGAGGCTTCAGAGTTTTTCTCGTGGAAAGGAGCTGTGAGCTGGGTGGAAGAGTTGCACGGTTAAGCTCGACGTTTCCAACAATCGGTTGTGGCATCTGTTGCATGCATAATTGCCCAAACTGCGAACTCACGCCGAAGATAGAGGAGATCTATGCGGCTGAAAATATAGAAGTGCTGACCCATGCAGAAGTCGCAGGGGCTAAAGGACATCTCGGTAACTACAAAGTGAAAGTCAAAGTGGGAGAGGGAGGCATGGAGGAAGAGAGGGAGTTGAATGTGGGCACAGTGATAATAGCCACGGGCTCCAAGACCTTTGACCCCAAAAGGATACCGGAATATGGATACGAGTTCGAAGATGTGATAACTGCGGAAGAACTTGAAGAGATATATCTGAATGAGCGGCTTAAAGGTGGCGATAAACTTGTAAGACCATCAGATGGGCAAATTCCGAAGCGTGTGAACTTTATACAGTGCGTGGGTTCACGTGGTCTGAAGCCAGAGAGTAACCCTTACTGCTCTATAACGTGCTGTCTGTATGCAATGGGACATGCTCGTAAGATAAAAGAACGGTATCCTGACGCTGAAGTTTACATCCATTATGTAGATTTGAGGTCGCCTTACCGTGGTTTTGAAGAATATTACAATGTGGCTCTGGATTCGGGTGTGAAGTTTGTGCGTGGGCTGGTGGATAGAGTGGAGAAGCGAGGTGAGAAATTAGTCGTGGTATATGAGAATGCGGAACTCCGTAAGATGGCGGAGATGGAAACAGAACTTGTTGTGCTCTCTGTTGGGCAGGAACCGAGTGAAAATACTGCGAAACTGTCTGAGATGTTCCATGTGGGGCGTGATATTGACGGCTTCTTTATGGAACTGAATCCGAGGTTTCTCGTAGAGGAGGTAACGGGCGTTTATGTCGCGGGAGGCGCATTAGGTCCGAGGAACATAAGATACGCAGTTGCTGACGGCAGAGCGGCAGCGGAGAACGCAATCAGGCTCATGGAACATGGTTTCTTAGAAAAGGAAGGCGTGGTTCCCGAGATGGACGAGGACAAGTGTATAAAATGTGCAACCTGTTTTGAGATATGCCCATTCGGAGCCATAGAACTGACAAAAGAGAGGGAAATGAGAGTTGTGGCGGAAGCGTGCTGGAGTTGTGGTATATGTGCTGCTGAGTGCCCCGCGAGGGCTCTCAATCTGAAACACTACAAGGATGAGCAGATCTTTACGGAGTTGAATGCATGTTTAAGTTTTTAGTAAGCCCTTACAGGGCTTGCGGGGTCGTGGGGCAGAGCCCCACAGATGAGGAGGTGCGAATGGCAGGATGGAAGAGGAAAGAGAAGGAGTTGCTGTCTTCTTTTGCCACTGTGATGGTGAAGTAAGCGGAATGGTGAATGTTCCAGCGGTGGCGAAATATGCCGCGACACTACCAAAAGTTGTTATTGCGGAGGAGCACGAGCATCTATGCAGTAAGGAGGGCATTGCACGATTAAAAGAGGTTCTTGGCACTGGAAAAGTGGATAGGGTTGTTATGGCTGCATGCAGTCCGAGGACGCATGGTGGCATCTTCCTTAGCGCATTAGAAAGCGCTGGCATCAACGAATATCTTGTAGAATTTGCAAATCTCAGAGAGCAGTGTGCGTGGGTGCATGAAGACCGGGTGGAAGCGACGGAGAAGGCGAAGGATTTGGTAAGGATGGCTGTGTTCAGGGTTATGGAGCTTGAACCGCTGGAGAAGATAAAGTTGAGTATCATTCCCTCTGCTCTCGTCATAGGAGGTGGCGTCGCAGGGATGGAAGCGGCACTTAACATCGCATCTAAAGGCTTCAAAGTGGTTATCGTAGAACGTGCTGAGGAGATAGGAGGTAGAGTAAGGAAACTCAGCACTACGTTCCCTACGATTAGCTGCGGCATACCTTGCAGACACGATTGCCCGGACTGCGAATTCACACCGAAGATAGAGGAGATATATGCGGCTGGGAACATAGAAGTGCTGACTTCTGCGGAGGTCGTTGAAGTTAAGGGACGCATTGGAGAGTATAAAGTGAAGGTAAGAAGAGAGGGAGGAGATGACGGGGAGGAAGAGAGGGATTTGAATGTGGGCATGGCGATAATAGCCACGGGTTCCAGGACTTTCGACCCAAGAAGAATCCCTGATTACGGATACGAGTTTGAGGATGTCATCACATCAGAAGAAATCGAACTGATGTATTTGCAGTCAAGGAAAGGTGGCAGAGGTGCAAAACTTCTTCGCCCATCAGATGGGAGGGTACCGAAGCGAGTGGACTTCATTCAGTGTGTGGGTTCTCGTGGTCTGAAGCCGGGGAGCAACCCTTACTGCTCCATAACTTGTTGCCTGTATGCAATGGGACACGCAAGAGCGATAAAGGAGATGTATCCCGATACAGAAGTTTATATACATTACACGAATATTCAAGCGCCTTACAGGGGTTTTGAAGAATATTACAAGGAGACAGCTTCGCTTGGCATAAAATTCGTGAGGGGTATGGTGGAGAAGGTAGAGAAGCGAGATGGAGAACTATTCATCGTTTATGAGGATGAGGATTCACAAAAGAAGGAAGATATGGCGACTGAACTCGTTGTGCTCTCCGTAGGGCAGGAACCGAGCGACGCTACGGCGAAACTAGCTGAGATGTTCCATGTGGAGCGAGACATTGATGACTTCTTTATGGAAGTGAACCCGAGGGTTGTTGCAGAAGAGAAGACAGGTGTCTTCATTGCCGGTTGCGCCTTGGGTCCGAGGAACATAAGATACGCAGTTGCTGATGGCAGAGCCGCAGCTGAGAACGCAATCAGGTTCATGGAGCAGGGATTCGTGGAAGTAGAGCCTGTAATTCCAGAGGTGGACGCGGATAAATGCATAAGGTGTGGGGTTTGCGAGAGTTTGTGCCACTACGAAGGTATAAAGGTAGGCAAGCAAGAAGCGGCTGAAGTAATTGCCGCACTTTGCAGGGGTTGTGGACTCTGCGTGGCTTCATGTCCCTCAAAAGCACTTCAGATGAGATATTATAGCGATGACCAGCTGAGAACACTATTTAAAACTGCATTCTCAATGCCAGTGGCTGAGGCGGAACCTGAGAGGGGGTGAAAAAAGAAATGACGTTTCCAAAGATAATAACTTTTTGTTGCAACTGGTGTGCGTATCCGGGAGCGGATTTGGCAGGCATATCGCACTTTAAGTACCCCGAAAATGCGAGGATAATCAGGGTGATGTGCTCAGGGCGTGTAGACCCCGGGCTTGTGCTTGAGGCATTTATCAGCGGTGCAGACGGTGTCATGGTGATGGGCTGCCACATTGGCGAATGTCATTATGAGCATGGCAATTTCGAAGCGGAGAGGAGGATAAAACTACTGCAATATCTCTTCAACAAATACGGGCTTGGTGCTGAGCGACTGAGGATAGAATGGATTGCCGCTTCAGAAGGCATGAAATTCGCGGAAGTAACTGCTGATTTCGTGGAAACGGTGAGAGAAATCGGGATAATGCAAGAAGAGACAACGGAGATACTCGAAGTTATGAAGGATACGTTCTACGGTGAGCGGCTCAGGCTTGCCCTTGGAGCGGCGAATCGTGCTTTGAGCAGTGGTGCGGATGGTGAGAAATACGAGGAGGCGTTAAGGAGAATAGCAGAGGAGGAGATGAACAAGTACAGGGTGCTTCAAACGCTGAGGAAAGAAGGGGAGTTATCTGCAAGAGTAGTTGCGGAAAAGCTCGGGCTAAGTCTGCGCGAAACTTTTAACCACTTTCTCGACCTGACACGGGAGGGGGTTATTGAAGAAGGGGAAATGGGTGAAGACCAGTATATCGTATATAGATTCGTAGGGTGATGAAGATGAGAATAGGCGTTTATGTCTGTCATTGTGGTTTGAACATAGAGGCGATGGTTGATGTGTCGGGAGTAGCGAAGTTCGCATCCATACTGCCTGATGTGGTCGTTGCTCGTGATTACAAATATATGTGCTCAGACCCGGGGCAGGAGATGATAAAGAAGGACATAACGGAGTTTGGCCTTGATAGAGTGGTAGTTGCTTCTTGCTCGCCTCGTATGCACGAACCTACTTTTCAGGTCGCCATACAGGAGGCGGGACTGAACCCTTACTGTTTTGAGATGGCAAACATAAGAGAGCACTGCTCCTGGGTTCATACCGATAAGGAGAGGGCGACTGAGAAGGCGGAAGCGCTCGTAGCTGCTGCGGTTTTTAAAGCTTCGCAGTTAGAGCCGCTGGAGACCATTGAAGTGGATGTTACGCCCATTGCACTCGTCATAGGCGCAGGAATTGCAGGTATGCAGGCTGCCTTGGATATTGCCGAAGAGGGGTTCAAGGTCTATTTGGTGGAGAAGGAGCCGTCTATTGGAGGGCACATGGCTCAACTTGACAAGACTTTCCCCACGCTTGACTGCTCTGCATGCATCCTCACGCCGAAGATGGTGGATGTTGCCCGCCATCCGAATATAGAATTGATAACGTATGCAGAGGTGGAGAGTGTTGAAGGTTACATAGGGAATTTCAAAGTGAGGGTGAGGAAGAAGCCACGATACATAGATGAGGATAAGTGCACGGGCTGTGGAATTTGCGCACAGCACTGCCCTGTGAAAGTGCTGAATGAGTTTGACCTCGGGTTGGGCTATCGAAAAGCGACTTATGTACCTTTCCCGCAGGCGATTCCAATGAAATACACAATAGACCGGGATAATTGTATCCAGTGCAGGACTTGTGAGAATGTATGTGGTATGGAAGCGGTGGATTTTGAGCAGAAGGAGGAGTTCCTGGAATTCGATGTTGGTGCGATAGTAGTAGCTACGGGCTATGATTTGCTCGACCCGCTTAAGGAGCCGGAATTCGGTTATGAGCTGGAGAATGTAATCTCAGGGCTTCAATTTGAGCGGCTCTCCAATGCATCTGGTCCGACTGGAGGGAAACTAATAATAAATGGAAAGGTGCCGAAGGATGTGGTGTTCATAAGCTGTGTTGGCTCGAGGGAGAAAGGTGGGCGAGAATACTGCTCTCGGTTCTGTTGCATGTATAATGCGAAGCAGGCGCACCTTGTCGGAGAGAAGATTCCAGATGCGAATGTAACCGTTCTTTATTCTGACATGAGGGCTTACGGAGAGGGCTTTGAGGAGTTCTACAATCGTGTTAGGGAAGAAGGGGTGAGGTATGTGAGGAGAGAGCTTGAGGACCCGATAGAGGTGAAGATGATGGATGGAGAAGAGGATAGAGTCGTGGTCGTTGCAAAGACGGAGAACGGGCTGGAGGAGTTCAAGTCGGATTTGGTCGTGCTTGCAAATGCCGCGGTTGCAAAAGGCGATGCTGATAAAGTCAGGAGGCTCACGAGTGTCTCGAGGAGCAGAGATGGGTTCTTCTTAGAGTTGCATCCGAAGTTGAGACCGATTGAAACCACAGTTGCTGGCATCTTCCTCGCTGGATGCGCACAAGCACCGAAGGACATCCCGGACAGCGTTGCTCAAGGCTCCGCTGCGGCTTCATACGTTTGCAGTCTGCTTGCACAGAAGCGAGCAAAGGGCGAGAGCTGCATCTCGGTGGTGGACGAGGATTTATGCATAGGCTGTGGCACCTGCGTCTCTGTTTGTCCTTTCGGTGCGATGGAGTTCAGTGAACGTGGTACATACGGGTCAAGCAATTTCAGAAAAGTTGCGCAGAATATAAGTGCGCTCTGTAAAGGATGCGGAATCTGCGGGTCTGAATGCCCTGGAAGGGCACTAAACGTGAAGCACTTCAAAGACGAGCAAATACTGGCACAGGTTGAGGGTATCCTTTCCGTGTAGTGTAATAGGAGGTGAAAAAAGAGAAGATGGAAGAAAAGAAGAAAGAAGAAAATGGGTTTGAACCGAAGATAGTGGGATTTTGCTGCAACTGGTGTTCATACGCTGCGGCAGACCTTGCGGGTATTTCTCGTCTGAAGTATCCGCCGAACATTCGCATAATAAGAGTGCCATGTACCGGCAAAGTAGACCCATTGTATATACTGAAGGCGTTTGAACTCGGTGCAGATGGCGTATTCCTGGCAGGATGTATGGAAGGCGAGTGCCATTACCTCACTGGGAATCTATATGCGAGGGACAGGATAGAACGGCTGAAGAGGGACCTCGAAAAGGTAGGGCTTGGGGGGCGTCTTGAGATGTTCTTCATGTCCGCAGCGATGGGCAAGGAATTCGCTGAGGCGACAACGGACTTAACAGAGAAGATAAAGAAGATGGGTCCAAGCCCGTTGAGAGGTGGGTGAAATCTTTTTGCCTTTGGATTTCGAGTTTAGGATTTTAGATGAACCTTTAGCTGTGTAGTATTGAAGTTTAGTTATATTACCTTTAAGAAAATAAAAAGTGGCACGGGAAGTGATAATATGGTAGATGAAGAGCAAGAGAAAGAGCCAGAGGAGAAGAAGATCATCGAACTCATAGCCTCAGTTCAAAGGTTAGGGAATGAAAGAGGAAAGCGGCTTTATTTTGACAGTAAGAGCATAGAAGAGATAAAAGAGATATGCGGTAATGACTTTTTCTTATTCACCGAAAGGACTTTACTTGCTTTTGTTGATCCTTCTGAGGAAAAGATCACGCTCACTTCTCTTAAGGGCGTCTACAAGAAGTACCTTTAATTTCTCGGCCATTCCTTCCTTAGCTCTACCTCATCAACCGTGATTATTCTATTGCTGCTATCAATGGAAGAGACGGGGACTTATACTGTTCAGGGACTAAGCCAGCCACCCGTGTATGAGCATGACGATCAGATATAACGTGAAGAAGAGCAGCACGAGCAGCACCGCAGTTCCTATGCTGACGCTTACCACCGGTTCTTCTACTTCTTGACTCTCCGTTTCTTCCAACGTACCGAACCTGACGAAATAATTCGCAAATCTCAACACCGCTCTCTCTACCACCAGCGCGAAACTCACCAATGGCTTCTCGCAGAACCATATAAAGCCTCTGCCCGCCTTTCTATAGAGATAATCGAGATCATGCGTTATCGTATCATGCGGTCTGAAGAAGCCGAGCATGAAGAACAGGAAGACGGTCATGAGCAGCAACTGGAGGACGTCGAAGGTATGCGCAGCTTCGAACGCGTGGTAATGTAACGCTGCCTCTTGGTACGGCAGGAGTGCGTAAAGCAAATTCGGGTATACCCCGATAGCGACACAAAGAAAAGCGGTACCACACATCGGAACGAGCATGGGTAAAGGTGCTTCTTTCGCTTCTATCTCTTCATTCTTACTGAAAAAGGCGAAGTACGTGAGCTTTAAAAATGATATAAGCGTGCCTACCGAGCCCAGGGTCAACGCGATTGTAAGGAGAGTCAGTCCTTCCACCTGCGCGGCGTGAATCACCATCCCTTTGCTCACATAGCCATTAAACCCCACAACACCAGAGATAGAAAGAGCCGCAATCACACAGGTTATCATCGTCACCGGCATCTTCTTCGCCAGTCCTCCAAGTTCGGTGAGGTTGTTCTTGCCCGTTGCATAGATCACTGCTCCCATGCACATGAACAAGGTTGTCTTGAACAGCAGGTTATTGAAGAGATGTGCAATTGCCCCGTTTATCGCCTCCTCGTAGTATGCCGTCCCCACTGCTGCCATCCCAACACCTGCCACCATATAGCCCAATTGACTCACAATGTGATAGGAGAGGAGCTTCCTCACATCGTTCTGTAATATCGCAAAGATCACGCCATAGAGGCACATCAAGCCACCTATATAGGCTACCGCTTCTACACCCGAAAACGTCCTCGCAAGCACGTAGATACCCGTCTTCGTCGTGAATATCGACAAGAAAATGGTGCCGGCTATCGTTGCTTTTGGATATGAATCGGGCAGCCAGGTATGAAGTGGTATGAATGCCGCGTTGACCCCGATCCCGAGGAGCAATAAAAAGTATCCCACGCCGGGTCCCACAGGACCCACGACGATTTCATTTGTATCAACATAATGAATGATTATCCCGGCAAGAAGCGCAGCTCCGCCAAACAAATGGAATAAAATATATCGCATCCCCGCGTCTCTCGCCCTCCTCGAACCCTCATACCAGATCAATCCCAGCGAGGAGAACGCCATTATCTCCCAGAAGATATATAACGTGAAGAAATCGCCGGCGAATACCGCACCTAAGGCGCTTCCCATATATAACAACGCACAGACGTATTGCCCGGTCTCCTTTACCGTGCTCAGGGCGTATACGATCGCACCACCACCCGCCAGTGCAAATATATAGCCCATTATCAAGCTCAGTCGGTCAGCCTGCAAAAGTACCAGCTCAACTCCGGGCAGAATAGGCAATATCCAGCCTGTTTGGGGTTTTAGTATCACAACGCTCACTATGCCAAGAACCGCCAAAGCAACAAGAAAGATATTCCGCACTCGACCCTTTCCAAGCGCGGGGATTAATGCAGCTCCTAAAAAGAAGATGAGAAAGGGGGGTATAGTATACTCAATCATCCTGCTTTCCTTCCTTTTGGATTAAGGTTAAGATCTTCGCAAGAAGCATGAAAAGTCCAACTCCTGCCGCTCCATAGAGGACTCCGGTAAGGCTCTCAGAATGCAGTATAAACACGGATACCGCTGACACCACCAAAACCACAGACACAATTACTATGAGCAGTCCTCTCAGCACTTTTTTGTCCATCTCTCTTCCTTCCCCCACACCTTCCAATACATACAGATTTTTATAGTACATTAAAATATATTTCAATTTTTAATTCTTCAGAAGTACATCCTTTGTTCTCGGAAAAAAGTTTTGGCAAAAATCGAAACCGAAATATATATATGAATCATTGCACATACACGAGTATGTCGAAGCACACGTGATATTTAAAGAAACCGATGAGCGTGGGAGAAGGCGGGAGGAAAAAAAAGGAAGATAAGAAGGATAAAAGGTGGTAAGATTGATTTTGGCTGAACATTTTCCCGTGCTTGTCGTTGCTGTGTCGTTGATCTCCGCATTTACTATCGTGGTCGCTGGTCGGCTAAATAAGAGATCGTGCGCCGTCATCGCCACCGCAACCATTCTCCTTCAACTCATCATGGCTTCTTTTATCTTGCATCACGTCCTGACGAACGGCACTATACAGTACCGGCTGGGTGGATGGACGCCACCGTGGGGAATTGAATATGTTATCGATGCCTTAAATGCATACGTATTGATCGTCGTTCTGTTTCTGGGCGTGATCTGTGTGATCTATTCAAAGAGGAGCATAGAGCACGAGCTGCCTCATAAAATCGTTCCTTTTTATGCCGTGTACCAACTCCTCATCACCGGACTCTGCGGTATAACCATGACCGGGGATATCTTCAATATGTACGTATTCGTGGAAATAACCTCTTTAGCGGCGTACGCCTTAATCGCTTCGGCGAGCGGGAGAGCACTGAAAGCAAGCTTTGTTTATCTCGTGCTGGGTTCGATCGGTGCATGCTTCTTCCTGCTGGGCATCGGTTTCCTGTATGCGGTAACCGGCTCGCTTAACATGACCGACCTTTCACTATTGCTGCCACCGCTGTATGGGAATAGAGCAGTGCAAGCGGCATTCGTCTTCTTTGCCGTCGGGTTAAGTATAAAGATAGCCCTTTTTCCACTCCATGTCTGGCAGCCTGACGCATATACCTATGCGCCCTCGGCAGTGACTGCGATAATTGCCGCGACGATGTCAAAAGTCTCTGTTTATGCTCTGATTCGGGTTATTTACTCGGTCTTCACGCTCGATTTCATCACTAATTACCGGTATGTGGATGTCGCAATCTGCTGGATCGCGGCGATTGGAATCATAGCGGGATCTGTGCTCGCGATCATGCAGCATAATTTAAAGCGGATGCTTGCCTATTCCAGCGTCTCGCAGATAGGATATATCGTACTGGGAATAGGTCTTTCTCCAATCACCGCATGGGGACTCCTCGGCGCTATCGCCCACATCTCTAATCATGCGATAATGAAAGGATGCCTGTTTCTGGCTGCGGGTGCGTTTATTTACAAGTATGATCTGTGGGACATCCGGGATTTTGAAGGGTTGGGGAAGAAGATGCCGTATGCAAGTGCTGCTTTTACCATAGCGGCGATTTCAATGATCGGGGTGCCCCCGAGCGCGGGGTTTGCAACAAAACTGTTCTTGATCTTCGCCTCTTTGCAATCGGTAGAAGTTTTTGCGGGTTCCGCGTACGTATTCGTGGGAGTGCTCCTGCTCAGCAGTCTTCTCAACCTCGTTTATTTCTGGCGGGTAATCGAGCGCATGTACTTTGTAAAGCATGATGAAGCCCTGAACGGCGGAGAGCGAGAAACGAAGAAGTCTGAGATTCCGCTGAGTATGCTGGTTCCAACGTTAATCCTTGCAGCGCTCTGTATTGTAATCGGCATTCTATGGCTTACGATGATGCCTTTGCCATTCATTGAGGATGCATTGTTCGAATTGGGAGTGGAGGTGGTGCCGTAATGGTGGACCTGATGACCCCGCTGTTTGTTATCTTATGTCCCGCACTTGCCGCTCCTATGATACTTCTGTTTGGCAAACGGCCAAATCCAAATATAAGAGAGGGATGGACGATCGCAGCAGGAATAGTGATGTTCGCGCTTGTCCTCTCGATGGTGCCCGTGATTTTACAAGGAGAAGTTATCAGATACACCTTCTTCCAGACCTTATTCGAGGGTGTGGCATTCGGATTCAAGGTCGATGCGTTTGGTCTGATCTTCGCACTCACCTCTTCTTCCTTGTGGATATTGGTCTCTTTCTATTCCATCGGCTATATGCGTGCTTTGAAGGAGCATGCCCAGACAAGATACTTCTTCTCCTTCGCTGTTGCCATAGTCGGTGCCTTAGGCATCGCACTATCTGAAAATCTGCTCACGATGTTCATATTTTACGAGATACTAACCGTCTCAACATATCCGCTGGTCATTCACGACCAGACGCCAGAAGCGTTGAGCGCGGGCCGTAAATATTTCGCGTATCTGCTCACCTCGGGCGTCTTCTTCCTCTTCGCCGTGATGATGACCTATTATCTTACCGGGACTACCGATTTCACGAATGGCGGCATACCCGCGCTTGGTTCCGCGCCTCGACTGACACTGGTAATACTGTTTTTCTGCTTCTTGCTGGGGTTCTTGAAGGCTGCCTGGATGCCGTTTCACTCGTGGTTGCCAACAGCGATGGTCGCACCGACGCCGGTCAGTGCGCTCTTGCATGCGGTAGCAGTAGTGAAGGCGGGCGTGTTTGGCATCGTCAGGATTGTATGCTATATCTATGGCGTGGACTTGATGGGCGCGGTATATGTAATAAACGAACATCTTACGCTCGGATTGGCACTTGCCTGTATAGCGGGCTTTACCATGATCGTCGCCAATCTCTTTGCCATCGCTCAGGATAACTTGAAGAGAAGACTTGCGTACTCCACCATTAACCAGCTCTCGTATATCATTTTGGGTGCGGCGTTGTTAACATCCGATGGAATAAGAGGTGCAATGATGCACATTCCGTTTCATGGGTTCATGAAGATAACGCTCTTTCTGTGCGCGGGTGCGATAATGGTCGTTACGGGAAAGAAGAATATAAGTGAGATGGCGGGCGTAGGAAAGATAATGCCGAGAACGATGCTCGCATTCACGATAACCGCATTTGGAATGACGGGTATTCCACCTGCAGTGGGGTTCATAAGTAAATGGTTCTTATGCCTGGGGTCCTACCAGGCGTACCAGACCATTTCACCGGTGATGATAACCTTCCTGTTTGTCCTTTTGATAGCTTCTCTGCTCGATGTCATTTATTTCTTCCCGATACTACACACCGCGTTCTTCAAGGAACCCGAAGGAGATTCGGGTGAGGAGAAGATAAAAGAGGCGCCGCTCTTCATGCTCATTCCATTAGTAATCACCGCGGTCTTTTCTGTTATATTCCTGCTCGATTTTATTCTAAGGCTCAACATAATCTCAATGTATGTCTATGAGCTTGTGGAGATAGCGGTTGGAAATGTGACTACTTAGATCCATAGCACCCCGTGGGTCAGGTAAATGGTCAGATAGAGCGTGAAAAGTATGAGTACCAGCAGCACGCCAGCTCCTATGCTTAAACTTATTGGTTCATCTACCGCTTGCCTCTTAAGCTTCTCTAAATCTCCGTAAGGGTTACTGGAATTGAACGATCTCAGTACTACCGCACCCACCAGAGCCACCATCATTCGTGACGCGGCCGTTGGATTCTTGCTGACCCATACGAGAGAATCCGCGATCTTCATCAAGCCCTTGTCAATGAACTCCGCAACGGTTATTAACGGCTGCTCGCAGAACCAGATGAATCCTTTACCCGCTTTTCTGTACAGATAATCGAGGTCGTACGTTATCCGCTCATGCGGTGAAAATACGAATTGCAATGCGAAGAACCCACCCGCGGTCATCAGCAATAACTCCAGTGTGCCTATCGTATGTTCAAATCCGTATGCGTGATAGTGGAATGCTGTTTCTGCATACGGGAGTATTCCGTAGAGCAATTCGGGATATACCCCGAGAGCAACACAGAGGAAAGCGGTAACGCTCATGGCGATGAGCATGGGTAACGGTGCTTCTTTTGCCTCTATTTCACCGTTCTTCCTGAAGAAGGTGAAATACGTCAGTTTTAAGAAGGAGAGGAACGTGCCGACCGAACCCAGTATCAAAGCAAGTGCAAGGATATGCATTCCCTCCAATTCCGCAGCGTGGATTACCATACCTTTGCTCACATAGCCATTAAAGCCCGGCACACCTGAAATGGAAAATGCTGCTATTATACACGTTATCATTGTTAGTGGCATCTTCTTCGCCAACCCTCCAAGTTCCGTAAGGTTGTTCTTTCCTGTTGCATAGATCACGGCACCCATACACATGAACAGGAGTGCTTTGTACAGGATATGGTTAAAAACGTGTGCTATTCCTCCGTTTATCCCGATATACGTGCCTATTCCGATGCCAGCTACCATGTAGCCAACCTGACTCACTATGTGATAGGAGAGGAGCTTTCTCACATCGTTCTGCAGCAGTGCAAATGCAACGCCGTAGAGGCACATCAGACCGCCCATGTAGGCGACTGCTTCTACACCCGGGAAGGTCCTTGCAAGCACGTATACCCCGGTCTTTGTCGTAAATACCGACATAAATACAGCGCCGGCGATCGTTGCCTTTGGATATGAATCCGGTAGCCAGGTATGCAGTGGTATAAATGCGGTGTTCACTCCGATTCCGATCAGCACAAGCAGATAGCCTATACCAAGCTCGACCGGTCCTACCGCGATGGAGCCGGTGTTCATGTAATGGATTATTATCCCACCGAGGAGCGCACATCCGCCAAACAGATGGAAGAGGATATACCGCATCCCCGCATTCGTCGCCCTCTCTGTTTTACTGTACCAGATCAATCCGAGGGAGGAGAATGCCATTATCTCCCAGAAGAGATATAACGTGAAGAAGTCACCGGCAAATACCGCACCCAGGGCGCTTCCCAGATACAGAAGTGCACAGACATGCTCACCAGTCTCTTTTGTCACATTGAGCGAATAGAGTATCGCAGCACCACCGATTAGGGCGAATATATAGCCCATGATAAGACTCAGAGTATCAGCATGCAAAAAGGTGAGCTCAAATCCGGGGTGTACGGAGAATCCCCATGTTGTCTGTGGTTTGAGCAGCGCCACACCGAGCAATCCAAGCGCTGCTAAGACGATAAGATAAATCTTCCTCGCCTTACCCTTTCCAACCAAGGGTAGTAATGCAGCTCCTGCAATATAGATAAGAGCAGGAGGTATATTTGGTATGCTTCCTATATCAATCATTCAATCTTCCTCTCCTCCTTTTCCTTACGTATACTCCACGCACGCACGCACGCACGCCATCATATCCACAGCAGACCGTATGTCATGTAAAGGAACGAATACGAGACGGCAAACGCGATCGAATAGAGCATCGCAGTTCCCATCGCCAAGGTTCTGGTATCCTCTAAGTAGCCTTCCTTTTCTAAATCCAACACGTGACTGACCGGATTCGAAGGCAGCACCACCATCGCTATCAGTACCCTCGTCGCAAGCATCGGGTTCTTGCCAAAACATCTCCACGACTCAAAAATTCCAGTTATTCCCATTTTTTTCCTTTCACCTCCTCTCTTTATACCTCCGGGGTCACCCCCTCTACCTTCACCTTTTCATCCTCCTCCCGAGTCTTATGCATGCTCTCGATCATCGATTTACCACGCTCTGTCAGCCGGTAGTATGTCGTACCCCCTTGCTCCATCTGCTCCACCACCCCTTGTTTGAGCAGGGAATCTGACTCCTTGAACCAGCCGCCCCTCCCTTTCAATCCTCTGAGGACATTTTTGAGTTCTATCCCCGTGTCCCTGGAAATCTCTTCAGGATGCGAAGCCTTTGGATAATTACCATACAGGTACATCAGAATCTCACTCCTCACTCTACTCCTTCTAAGAAACGGGGGTGCATCAACCGATTTTTTTATCTCCATTCCTTCTTTATTCACCTCCTCTTTATCATCGCTCTTCATCCGCCCCGGATGATTGCATATACACCTACATATATATGTAGTGTATGTAATAAAATGCTTTTCGGTTTTTACTTTTATATAAAGATTCGTATTGGATTCGGTTAGCTAACCACACAATTACAGATCGGGGGCTCCGCCCGTGCCCCCGCAAACCTTTTCTTAGAAAGAAAAGGTTTATCAAAAGAATATATCTTTCTTAATAAACGTTCTTTCTTTAGAAAGAAAGTTTGTAAGGGCTTACCTGAAAGGCTCAGGAAGGGCTTATGTGAAATCGCGTGGTTCTTTACATCGGCTATACATCCAATCGTTAAGCCTTCTGCAGGCTCTCTACTAACGCTTTACCACGCTCTGAAAGCCGGTAATAGGTTGCATCACCAAGCTCGATCTTCTCCACAACCCCCTGGCTGAGAAGAGAATTTGACTCATCGAACCTGCTGCCCATCCCTCTCAGTCCTCCCAGGATATTGGTTGAATCGATCCCGGTGTTCCTCGAGATCTCCGCTGGATATGAAGCCCGTGGATATATTTTATACAGATACATGATTATCTCAGTCCTTACCCTGCTCCTTCTGAGAGAACGTAGTATCTCCTCAAATTCTACTTCCGCCTTCATGTCTCGTGGTGTTCCAGCAGTTTTGTAAGTACATCGGTCAAATTTTTCACCGTGAACGGTTTCCACAGGTATCCATCTGCTCCCGCGCGCATCGCTGCATCCCTGTACTCAGGCGTACCCAATGCGGAGACGACGAGAATCAAGGCATTCTGGTCATACTTCTTTATCTCCCCTATCGCCTGGATCCCATCCATCACTTCCATCACCAGGTCCATGGTAACGAGGTCAGGCTTCAATTCTTTATATTTCTCCACCGCTTCCTTTCCATTAACCGCAAAGCCCACCACTTCATAGCTTCCCTTTTCCTGTTCCAGCATCTCAACCAGCATCTCGCGCATGTATGGCGCATCTTCCACAATCAGTATCCTCTTCTTCATCTCACTCACTCCTTTTACTTTTTGTTATTTCTCTTTTGGTAGGGTAAAGAAGAATTTTGATCCTTTTCCAGGTTCACTGGTCGCCCAAACTCTCCCCCCATGCAACCTTACATACTCCTTGACTATGGATAAACCCAGCCCAAACCCTCCAGACTTCCTGGTCATAGAGGTATCAGCCATGTAGAATCGCTCGAAGATCTTTGGCAGATGTTCCGCTGGAATGCCGGGCCCCGAATCGGCGACGCACCCACGGATATCTTCTCCTCTCTCCTCAACCATGATGTCTATTCTTCCCCCTTCCGGCGTGTATCGGATTGCATTTGAGATCAGGTTGGTAAAAATAGCAAGGAGCTTCTGCTCATCCGCCTGAATTGTCAGCTCAGGGATGAGCGTGGAGAGTATCTGGTTCTTCGCCTCCGCTGCTGGTTTAAGCTTCTTCACCACTTTCTGCACAACTTCTGGGATGGATAACTCTTCGAAGGTCAACTGTACCTTCTTCCCGTCAATGCGCGCGAGCTCCAACATCCGATTAATCATCTCCTCAAGATCCCGTGCACACTTCTCTATATTACAGATATATCTTCTCTCCTTATCAGGGAGTTTAGGCTCCAGCAGACTGGCATAGCCAATAATTGGCGCGAGCGGGGACCGCATCTCATGATACGCCACGCTCAGGAAATCCAGCTTCATTTTGTCCAGCTCCGCAAGTCTTTTACACGTCTCCCGCAGCTCCTCCTCCATTCGCTTTCGCTCACTGATATCCCGAAATATCGTTAATTTCGAGAGCGTGCCATTAATATTCTTCAGGGGCGTCTCAATGAGGTCATACGTCTTGTTCTTCCTCCGTGAGTGCCACTCCCACCTCACGGTCTTTCTGTTCATGACCTCTGTATTCTTGCAGAGAGGGCAGGGTTCTTCCCTACCATGAAACACCTCATAGCAAATATTGCCGACCCGGTCTCCAAACTCATCAATCAAGACCTTGTTCATGAACTCCACGTTATAGTCCTTTGAGACAATGTACACGCCGTCAGGCATGCTCTCAAAGATTAAATTCAGGTTATCCCGCTCCTCTTTTATCTTCCGCTCCAGTTCCACCTCTTTGGTGATATCCCTGCTCACGCGCACAGTCCCTAACGGCATGCCGTTTTTGTTCTTTAACAATGCCGCAGACACGCTGATGTGTACCGGTCTTTTATCCTTTCGTAACACGATTGTCCGATAATTTTTGAGCTCTCCCTCCTTCAGCACACGCTCCATTATTCGCTCCGCTTCGTCAGGGTCAGGAAAAAACATTTTGTTGCTTCTTCCTATCACCTCATCCGCGGTATAACCCATGTAGGCTTCAGCCCCTTTGTTCCAGGATCGCACGATTCCCTCCATGTCCACAACAACAATCGCATCCGCAGAACTCTTGATAATATCATCCAGATAATCTCTTGTTTCCCTTAGTTGCTCCTCAGCACTCCTAACCATCTCCTCCATTCGCTTTTGCTCGGTGATGTCTCTCATGTCGCCAATTACTTGAACCACGTTACCCTTTTCATCGAACACCGGAACATATTCCACATCCAAATACATCATTGTGCCATCAGCAAGAACAAAGGACCCCATCTTGCGTACCCCTTTACCATTCTCAAAGACAGAAGGAACTGGACAATCACTACAAATCTTCTCTTTCCCCCAGAACCCCTTATAGCACGTTTTACCTATAACCTCTTTCCTTTCTATGAGTTGGCTTGGAGGAATTCGACGATAACGACGGGGAATACCATCTTCCATTTCTATACCAGCCCTGAGTTGGGGCTTGCTCAACTCTAACACTTTAAAATCACGGTCAATAATGAAGATTATTTCACTGATGGTGCTGAGTATTTTCTGGAACTTATCTCTTTCTCTTACTATCTCCGCTTCCACTTGTGCCCTCTTCTCGCTTACAAGCCCGATAATATACGCCACGACGATAAGAATAGTACTTCGTTCAAAGACATCAACCGAAAGATGGGTCAGAGAATAATGAGTTACAAGAATATAGACGCCGCTGAGAAACAAAGCGACGTAAATAGCCTTCTTACGATACCACACGCCAGCTAAAATGATCGGGATATAGAAGAGATGGGGATAAACCCTCGTTTCACCCCTGAAGACACCAAGATAAAAAGTGAGGAGTGCACATGCTCCGGCGAAAGAGAATACGAGTAATCCTTTTACAGTAAGCTTCTCCATTATTCCCCTCACTCTATCACTCTTTATTTATTTTTGTTTTTGTACATTTATTTGTAAAGCCTTCCTTTTTTATAAAAGATAATTATGAACAAGAGCGATACGGGATGGTGGATAACACTTATAAAGTAAAAGTAACAATGGTAAAAAATCGAAATATATTTATATACGGTTATCCTACTATGTCGTGTATAACGTAGGAGATAATAAATAGTGGAGAGGTAGGAGTTTTCAGATAAAATGGGCATAAAAGAACCCTTCGAGGAGGTGATAATGGATTGGCGAACCGTGGTGGTGGTAGCACTTGCGGCGGTTTTATGGCGAACATTCATAAGCCTCGACCACGAGATTGCTCTTTGGGAGAGTATCTGCTCAGGTATTGCGCTTATCATACTCGGCTGGTCTCTCTTCGGTTACATCTATTCTCTCTCCCGGAAAGAGACGAGCTGGTTAATCTCGAATAAGATGGCTCAGGGGATTGCGGTTAGCCTCACCGCCCTAAATGTTTACGTTCTTATTTACTATGGAATGAGATGGTACAGAGTACTTCGTACAGAAGTATATCTGCCCTATGATTTTCTCTTGAGGGATGCGAGATATATTCTGTTAGTGATGGCTTATTGTGGAATAATCTTTGCGATGAGGTATCTAAAGAAGATGCACGATAATTACCTGTTGGTAACCGAGAAGATGCCGGAGATGCGAAAACCGGCCGTGCCAGAAGCAATATTCAAAATAATAACCGATGAACGAACCGCAATAGTGATCATAGCACTCGCATTTTTTTGGCGGTCATTCATAAGCCTTGACCGAGAGATACTTCTCTGGGAGAGTATGTGCTCAGGTGTTGCTCTTTTCATATTGGGCTGGATCCTCTTCGGTTACATAAGTTCACTCTCAGTGAGAACAATCAGACCAAGCGTTGCAAAGATTTATCAGGGTATTTGCATTGCTCTATTCAGCATAAACATGTATGTTGTTGTTTACTATGCGATGAAGTGGTATGAATTAGCCTTTGCGGGTGCAGGAGATCTGGTGCCGCTGGATTTCGTCTTCAGGGACATACAATTTTTCATGCTCGTGATATTTTACTGCTCGGTATTAGTCATGTCAAAGTGGCTGGAAAAGGCATCTGAGGAGTGTGAATATTTGATTAAAAAAGGAGAAGAAATGTATAAGGAGTAATATCTTGACCCGATCGTATTTAAAATTTACCGCAGAGAACGCTGAATTAGAGGTTTAGTTTACTAGCGGTTAGCTCGTTAGCTAAACCTCTAAGCCTACAACCGTGAACTCTGCGGTTAATCTGACAATGGCAAGGAGAGATTTTATATTCAGGTTAATAACCGACGAAAGGGTATTAGTAGTAATAGTGAGTATAGCGTTCTTATGGCGAGCGTTCGTAAGTTCTGATGGAGAAATAACCTTATGGGAAAGTGTGTGTTCTGGTGTAAGTCTTTTTATAATTGGCTGGGTCCTCTTTGGATATCTATACTCCATGAGCGCGAAACCGACGGACTGGCCGGTTTCGAATAAGATCTATCATGGTATTGCCGTTAGCCTTCTCGTGCTGAACATTTATGTTATGATTTACTATGGAATGAGATGGGTTGGATTACTGCATGTAGAAGTTTCTGTGCCACGGGATTTCATTTACCGGGATTTGAGATACGTGCTCTTCGTGATCTTTTATTGCGTAGCAATTGGCTCGGCGCGATATCTAAGGGGCGTGCATGAGAATTACCGACTGTTGATTAAAGAGAGACCGAAGAAACGTGCGAAGAGCATAAAAGAAGCTATATTCAGGGTGGCGACGCATGAACGAACATTGGTGGTGGTAATAGCGGCGGCGATTTTATGGCGGATGGTCATAAGCGGTGACAACGATATCACCTTCTGGGAAAGCACGCTCTCAGGTATCTCGCTTATCGTATGGGGGTGGTCCATCTTCGGATACTTCTGCGCGTTGTCCGTAAAAGTGAAACGCAAGCCAGATTTGACAAGAGCAATCCAGGGAACAGCCCTCGGACTTTGCGCTATAAACATTTACGCTGTTCTTTATTACGGGCTGAGGTGGTATGGACTGATAGGCAGACTCATGGGAGAAGTGGAGGAGACGTGCGTGCCGCAGCCGCTGGATATCGTCTTCAGGAATGTGAGATATCTCATGTTAGTGCTTTTTTATTGCACAATAGTGCTAGTAGCGAAGCAGTTAGTAAAGGCATACGAGGATTATACCGTACCAGCCCGAAAGATAAAGGAGAGGGAAGTTGCACGGTTTAAAGGTAATAAAAAGAATGGGAGGATAAAGATATCAGGCTCCTTTGAAATAACAACCTTTCAGAAATGGTGCAGAATAGGGCTCATCTTCAGGTTCAGTGAAAGTATTAAGTGGTACGAATATGAGCCCTCTCTTGGTTCTCAATTCAACAAGTACCGGTTATCAATCGCCGATCGCCTGGGAAATTGCTTGTTCTTCGAGGATAGATCATTTATGGATTTTATTTCACTTTTCAAGACAACCTGTACCGGTCGGCTATGGTTGGGAAGATACACTGCAACCCACAAGGGCAACGTGGCAATATTAGAGTTCATACCGCCGTCGCCTGGAAGATATGAACTTGATTTTGATCTGGCTGCGGATGAGGTCTTTTCGGAACCCGGGCATAAGAGAATGACTTCTTTTCAGGAACTGACTCTGTATGTGAGGGAGGGGGTAGAACCCATGGAGGGCCCGGCATATCCGCATAAGCGAGTTGATTTGATGAAAGTTCGAGATATCATGACACGTCCAGTCATCGCTGAAGATGGAGCGGCTCTGGTCACCAAGATAGCGGAGGATATGGCAGAACTGGGCATCGGCAGTGTAGTTATAACCTCGGAAGGGAAACCCGCGGGAATTATTACTGAGCGCGACCTGGCATTAAAAGTTCTATTAAAGAATAAAAGGGCAAGCGAGGTAAAAGCAAAAGAGATAATGTCTTTCCCTTTGATTACCACCGGGCCTGAAACGTCAGTTGAAGAAGCATGTGAGCTCGTAGCAGAGAAGGGCGTGAAAAGGCTGCCGGTGGTTGAAAACGATGTACTCATCGGTATTGTAAGTATCAGAAACATATTGACAAAGAAGCCGAGGTATGTAAAAAGATTTTATCCCGAAGTGCGTGTTTTAGCAAGTAGATGTAAACAGGCAGTCCGTTTGGTAGTCCCCTATTTTTTATTTAGAACAGAGAAAAGAAGTGAAATAGGGGAGCTGAAAGTTAGAGAGATAATGACGCGTCCAGTCATCGCTGAAGATGAAGAGACGTTGGTCACCACGATAGCGAAAGATATGAACGAGTTGGGGATAGGGAGTATAGTTATAACAAGAAAAGGTAAGCCATCAGGAATTATTACTGAGCGCGACCTGGCATTAAAAGTTCTATTGAAGGATAGGAAGGCAAGCGAGGTGAACGCAAAAGAGATAATGGCATTCCCTCTGGTAACCATCGAGCCAGAAGCATCAGTAGACGAGGTGTGCAAGCTCGCAGTGAAGAAGCGCATAAAGAGACTGCCAGTGGTTGAAAATGGGTCGCTCGTGGGCATTGTTAGTATTCGAGACCTGTTGAGATGGAAGCCGGAGTATGTACGGGAATTCTATTTCTAAATGTACCCCATGCTGTAAAGCAGCGACAATATATATGCCACCACGGAGCAGGCAAGGAAGAGAAGCGCCAGGAAAAGACCGACGTAAAACCCTACACGCTCCACCTCGACTCCAGGGCAATGCGCCTTTATTGATTCCACTGACCGTGGGTCATAAGGAGGATTCAAAGTCAGCATGAGTCTCATTGTCTCCGCTGGACATTTAATAAAGCATTTCAGCGCACTGATGAACTTACTTCCCATTCCCTTGCATCTCCTTTATCCCTTTTAATTTTAATGGCACCATCTTCATCTTCTCTTCTTATTTCAAACAGTGTTGCATTATGTTACCTATGACAAGTTATAAATATTTCGATATTTATTTGTCTCTTGTGTCTCACAATTTACAGGGAGGAAAAAGGCGGAAAGGTACTTGATATTTTAGTAAAGCTTTTCTCTTTAATTTAAAGTTCTCATGAACAAAAAGCGATAGGGGAAGGTGATAATATGGCTGATGAAGAGCGAGAGGAAGAGTCAAAGGAGAAGAAGATTATCGAACTTGTAGCTTCTGTTCAGCGAGCAGGGAATGAAAGGGGAAAGCGAATTTATTTCGATAGTAAAAGCATAGAAGAGATAAGGGAAAAATGCGGCGATGACTTCTTCTTATTTACCGAAAGGACTTTACTTGCTTTTGTTGACCCTGCTGAGGAGAAGATCACTTTCACTTCGCTCAAGGGCATTCACAAGAAGTACCTTTAATTTCTCAGCCTGCTTCTGCGTTAGCTCCACGTCTACCCTGCCAAACGTGATGATTACATTGCCGCCCACCAGTACCTGCACATCTATCTCCATGATACTTTCCCTCGCTTGCTTGCTTGCTTGCTTGCTTATTCTTATTTTTTAGTATATATTTAGGTTTCCCTTTTGTTTCTTTGGTCACGATTTCTTATAAGCCCTTACTGAGCCTTTCAGGCTCGCGGGAACGCGGGCAGAGCCCGCGATTGCGGGGTCGTGGGGCGGAGCCCGTGATGGGGCCCACACAAAGAAAGGTTATGGGTGATTTCAATTGAAGAAAAAGCGTTTTAGAATACACTTCCTAACACAAGATGAAAAAGGTCCATTATGGGTTTAGGATACAGACCCAGGATGATTGATACAACAGCTAAAAGGAGAAGTGGAAGCCACATCAATACTGGAGGGTCTCTAATCTTATCGTTATTTGCGAATTCAGGCTTCAGGGGACCAAAGAATATCCTCTTTATTGACCAGAAGGTGTAAGCAATCGTTAATCCAACTGCGGTAATACCCAGAATTGCAATCGCCAGTGCAATAGAAGGACCATGTGTTCCAAATATGAAGATGCCGGTAAACATTATCCATTCCGCCGCGAAGGTGCTGAAAGGCGGAAGACCTGAGAGCATCATAGCGCCCATTATCCAGAGCAGAGCGGTTATTGGCATCCGGGATACAAGTCCGCCCATCTCTCTCATATCCCTGACACCCGTTACATAGACTAATATACCCGCGGTTGAGAAGAGAATTGCTTTACCCATGATGTGACTCAGAAAGAAGAAGAGCCCACCTTCAATACTCCAGATGGTGAGTGCTCCCAGCCCAAGGACAGAGTATGATATCTGGCTTATCGTTGAGCACGCAGCGAATCGTTTCACGTCATTTTGAGCCATAGCAAGAAGAGAGCCATAGACCATGGTTATCAGAGCCATCGCCATGATAGGTATGCCAAAAACTTTGAAATCATTATAAAGTGGCAAGATGAGAACCCTGACCATCACATAAGCCGCGATATTCGCATAAACCGCAAGCAATCCAGCTATACATGTGGGATGCTCTGCGTGAACCCAGGGCATCCAAACGTGAAGAGGAAATATTGCCAGCTTGGTAAACAACCCAAGAAGCATACATAATATAACCCAGGTAACTGCTGGATTTCCCGAAAGAGCGCTTAACGAGGAGATTTCAAAGCTACCGGTAGTGGTATATGCTAACAGGATACCAATCAGGAAGACGGTCGCCCCGGCAATTCCCCAGAAAAGACACATCAGGGCTACTTTATAACGCTCTATAAAATCAGAATAGCCAAATTGAGCCATGATGAAATAAAGGGGAATAATGGTCAAGAGTTCCATGAAAAAATACATCGCTATAAGGTTTGTAGAAAAGGAGATACCCATAAAACCTGTGGAAAAGAAGGGAAACAGAAAGAAGAACCTCGTGTAATACATAAGCCATGTCCGTTCATCCAGTTCTCCATGTATTATCTCTATTCTGTGTTCTACATAGTGTATAGAGTAAAATGCCAGGACTATACAACACAGATTCATTATCAATGCAACAGGTATACTCAAACCGTCGGCTAAAAGATTGAAATTTATCATCGGTCCAAATGGGTATTCCTCATAAATTCGTTCACCCTGATAAACTCTGATGCAAACCAAGCAAAGAAGAGCAGTCGTGTATAAGAGGGTAATACCTGCAATCCAGCCTGCTTTTCTACCTGTTTTGTATCTGGTTAAAAATATGAATACGGAGGCTATGACCGGCATTACGACTATTTGAAGAAGAATATGGGGTATCATTTTATCATCTCACCCTCTTTTGTTTTGGCGCATCCGCCACATTCGGATTCCCGATCATTTTTTCGTGCTCATTTGCTGAAAGAAGAATGATATAAAGAAGTTTAAAGACTTATAGCCACACCCGTATAAACATAGCTATCAAATAGAAAGCGATAAAGAGCAGCACCAGCAGCAATGCGAATCCCAGGCTTGTTCCTACTACTGGTTCTGCTGGTGCCCCCTCTACCTCCTCTCGCCCATACCTGCTTGCCAGAATGTCTCTCCCACCGCTATAGAATCTTCCGGGAATAGAGGGAATTATCTTATGAAAGAATTTGTCCAGTGGATTTTCAATATACCTGGGTACAGAAGTAAAAAGCCTGGTTATTCCACCTACAAAAAACATATAATAAAAACTATCTATGTACCACCTATTCCAGAAGAACTTATGGAGCATCTTCAGAGATGCATGCTTCTCCAACATACCCGCAGGATCTAACTTGCCCGAAAAGTAAAGTAAATATGCTGGCACGATACCAATAACCACGGAAATTACTGATAGAAGAGGAACTAATAAATGTGACATCTCGGTAGCATGTTCAACGGGCAGATGAAGTTTTTCTATCAGGGTATAGCCGAATCCCTCGTGTAATAAATGCTCTAAGGGGAGACCCAATATGCCAAGTACGATAATCGTGATAGCTAAAACACCGCATGCAACTACCATTGTACGGTGGGCTTCACCGAGATGCGCACCTTTTTGCTTTAAATTTTCTACGTTTTTACTCTCCCTGCCATGAAAGACCATCCCCACGAAGCGAGTTGTGTAGAATGCAGTTATGACTACGGTAATTAAAGCGAGTAAGAATAAGGGGTAATTATGGGTTGCCAGAGTTGAAGCAAGAACGGCGTCTTTACTCCAGAAGCCAGGCAGTGGCGGAACACCCATCAGAGATAGAGCCGCAATAAACATGAAAATCCAGGTAAACGGCATGTACTTCCTGATGGAGCCCATGTCGTTCATATAGATAGAATGTACAGTGTGAATGACCGAGCCAGCGCAAAGGAAGAGACAAGCCTTGAACAGAGCATGATTTACCAGGTGAAACATTCCTGATGTAAAACCTCCCTCTAAACTGGAGATAGTTAATCCTGCTACTCCTAATGCAAGCATCATGTAGCCTATCTGACTGACGGTAGAGAATGCAAGCGCTTTTTTCAGCTCCAGAGCGGTCATACCTTGAGTAGCAGCCACGAGGGCGGTGATTGCTCCCACCCATGCGATTAAAATGAAGAAATAAGAAGCTTCACTGCACCCAGCTACCCAATAGCCGTAGAAGAAAATTGGTATGAGTCTGGCAACCATATAAACCCCGCTTTTAACCATTGTTGCTGCGTGAATCAGTGCTGAAACGGGACCGGGACCTGCCATAGCTTCCGGAAGCCACTCGTGAAGTGGAAACTGTGCAGACTTACCGATGGGCCCCGCAAGAAGCAGAATACTCATCAGTAAGATCATTCCCGATGACTTTGCCATTTCCGGTAGCCAGATTGATGACGTTTCATAGAGTTCCAGGATGTTTAATGTTCTTGCGTAGGAATACATTATTAAGATTCCGCCTAACATGAGCACATCCCCCGCGGACGTTACAACCATTGCTTTTAAGCCGCAATGGGAAGGAGTGGTGTATTTAGTGGGAGGAGGACCACCGATCCAGTATTTCTTCTCATCCTTATTGTAAAAACCTATCAGCCCCCAGCTACACAGACCTACCATTTTCCAGCCAACGAAGAGAAATACCAGATTATTGGAAAGAACCAGGAGGAGCATACTCCCAATGAAAAGGTTCATCCACATCCACCACCTTGCTAAGGAAGGGTCCCCCTTCATATACCCCAGGGAGTAGACCATTATAATGAAGCTTATAACCGCAACTACATTTGCCATCACTATGCTCAAGGGATCAACCAGAACACCAACTTTCAATTCTATGGGCGAGGAAAGCCACACAAAGGCGCTCTCGAGCGGCAACTTCTCTGGATGGAATAAATAGGGTATGAACATCACGCTGCACAGAGCTGCGAGGAAAGAGAAGAACAGCGCTCCATAATCTCTGAGCCCGGGATGGATTCTGGCTAAAACGGGAGATAAGAGCGCACCGGCAAAAGGAAAAAGGAAACATAACCAGGCAACTTCCGCCGCTATCATTATGGCACCACCCCCAATCCCAATCCAGAATTAACTGCGTCCATTAAGGGGAAGGGCATCCCAATGAGCCAGATAATCCCCATGATGAAACAGAGAAATGCGAGGAGTAACACCGGGATGAGCATACTCATCGGTATCTCTTCTATCTTCACTTCTCTTTCTTCCTCTTCTTCTACCCTTATATACATATATTCAATCACACGCCAGAAATAAAATACGATAAGAAGCGTGCTAAAGAATATCACCGCTACGAATACAAATTGGCCTGCCTCCAGGCAGGCGAGTGCTAAATACAATTTCGTGACGAATCCCACGCTCGGCGGCATTCCTATCATCGCGAGAGCAGCTAAAATGAAGGCAATGGTTGTATACGGCATTTTCCTTCCCAAACCACGGAAATCGGTTATATCCCACAGATCAAACTTGTAAATAAACGCACCGGCGACCAGGAACAAGCATCCCTTCATCAATGCATGGTTCAGTATATGCATCAATGCCGGAGTCAGTCCGAACGTGGTGGAAGTGGAAAGCCCCACAGCGAGCATAATATAGCCCATATTTGCCACCGAGGAATACGCAAGCATCCGCTTTAAATTTAACTGCGCTATCGCAAGGATAGAGCCATAAAGCATGGCTATCGCCGATATCCAGCAAAGAAAATCGAATAGTGGCAATAATTTGATAAAATCTAAAGTGAATACGGAAAAGCAGACCCTTATGAATGCGTAGGTGGAAACCTCGATGATGATACCGGAAAGCAGTGCACTGATCTCCGAGGGTGCAAACGCATGTGCGTCTGGTAACCAGATATGAAGCGGGAAGAGCGCCATTTTTATGCTCAGTCCCACGACGAAGAAGACAAAAGCAGCCTGAACTACTCTATTCCCGTACAAAGGTGGCAATAAAAGCGAGAGGTCATGCATGTTCAGCGATCCCGTGACCGAATAGAGAAAACCTATCCCCAGCAAGAAGAAGCAAGCACCGATAGAACCCAATACGAGGTAAACAAAGCTTGCTTTCAGTGCTATTCCCCCCCTCGAAGCTATTAACGCATAGCCAGATAAAGCCGTTATCTCGATAAATACATACATGTTAAATAAATCGCCGGTCACGGTTATGCCGCACAGTCCCGTGATGAGGAGTTGATAAATGGTATAAAAGGGGACAATTTTGTGAGGTAACTCGTGCTCTATGCTCCTCTTTGAATATATCACGCATAACAGGGCTAAGAAGAGGAGTATGATCAATATGTAGGCATTCAACGCATCCATGACATATTCTATGCCCCATGGTGGCTTCCACCCGCCAAGCCAGTAATGTATAGTTCCTACCGTGAGGACGTGATGCAGGATAAAAATAGCCATGACGAGTTGAACGAGAATGGTTGCACTAGCGATGAAACAGCACGATTTCTTGTTTACCCAGCCGGCAATCACAATAGTGAATGCGGAAAGAAGCGATAGTGCGACCACCAGCACGGGAAAATGTTCAACGATCAGCATCCGCTTTTATTACCCTCCTTCGTAATTGATTAGCTTTGGAAAAGAAATACAACTTTTGTATTTGTTTAGCTCCATAGAAAATCCAAAATCCCAATACATACCAATACTACCAAACACGTGGGGCTCTGCCCCATCACGGGCTCCGCCCGTGTCCCCGAAAACCCTGAAAGGGTTTACCCGCAAGCCCTGTAAGGGCTTATCCCAAACCCCAATACTACCAACTTTGCACCTCATTTTTGCTTATCCTCCCTCTGTGGATTTGGAAATTGTGATTTACTTGGGATTTGTTTGGTAGTATTTGTCATTGTGATTTATCCTTGTGTAATCTGTGGTTCTATACAAATACCCCCTCGTTTCCATGAGACTGTGGCACATTTTTCCCACATCCAACTTGTGTCACCGATGTCTTAAAGCTTTCGATTTTTTCAGCAAAGACAACCGTGGCACGCCTGAAACTATCGTTTCTTCGAGAGAAATCGAAATATATTTATATACCCATTACAAAGATACAAAACGGACGATACTAAGGGATAGGAGTTTCAGATAATAATGGGTATAAAAGAATCCTTTGAGAAGGTGATATTGGATGGTCGGACATTAATAGTGATACTCCTTGTAGCGATTTTATGGCGAACATTCATAAGTCTTGATGGAGAGATAGCCCTTTGGGAGAGTATGTGCTCAGGTATCGCTCTTATCATATTTGGGTGGGTTCTCTTCGCTTACCTGTATTCCATGCCCAGGGAAGTGAAAGGCTGGGTAATTTCAAAGTATATCTATCAGGGGATTACCGTTTGCCTGGTCACTATAAACATTTACGTTCTTATTTACTACGGGATGAGATGGTCTGGGTTACTGCGTGTAGAAGCTTATCCGCCCCTGGATCTCCTGTTCAGAGATATACGATACATCGCATTGGTGGTGTTTTATTGCGCAGTCATATGGTCGGCGAAGTATGTAAAAAAGGTGCACGAGGAGTATATATCACGGTTTAAAGAGAAGACGCTTATCAAGCTCATATCACCCTATTTATACCCGCGGGTTAAAAAGCTGAGCGAAATGAGCGTGCGAGAATTAATAGGCACGGTGATAACCGATGAACGAACATTAATAGTGATCATAGGTCTCACCTTTTTATGGCGAACCTTCATAAGCTTTGACTTCAATATAGCGCTTTGGGAAAGTATGTGCTCAGGTATTGCTCTGTTCATCATGGGCTGGCTCTTTTTCGCTTACATATATTCTCTGTCAAAGAAACAGAAAGACTGGTTGGATCTGGGTAAGGTCTATCATGCCATTGCCCTTGGTGTACTCGCTATAAACGTGTATGCTCTTGTTTACTACGGAATGAGGTGGTATAGCTTAGCGGTCTCAGGAGAAGAAGCTTTTGTGCCACTGGATTTCCTTTTCAGAGATGCCAGCTATTTTGCGCTGGTGATATTTTATTGTGCATCAATCGTGCTCTCGAAGTTTCTCAAAAGGGCGTATGAGGAATATACGTTGCTATCCACGGAGGTATCGAGGAAAAGGTAACTGCTCAATATCTTGTGGGTTATAAATACTAAACTCTAAATTCGAATAAGCCCTTTCAGGGCTTGCGGGTAAACCCTTACTGAGCCTTTCAGGTAAGCCCTTACAGGGCTTGCGGGTAAGCCCCTCCGGTAAACCCTTTCAGGGTTTTCGGGGACGTGGGCGGAGCCCACGATGCGGGGGCATGGGCGGAGCCCATGATGGGGCAGAGCCCCACAGTTTAGAAATTAGAAATT
>JACUTR010000079.1 GCA_014859735.1 Candidatus Methanophagales archaeon
CTTATTGCTCACGTCCCAGCCCAGCGCTTCAAAGAAGGGATCAATAAATTCTCGTCTTACCTGCGTTTCGTTATACGTTGATTTTTTATAAACGTCAAGATTATACCTGAATCGCTCAACGAGTTCTTTAACCGTTTGTTTTGCTTCTTCTTTCATGGTGCCGTTTGGCATGCCACTACAATTTTTATTCCCCAGCTTCTTCCTCTTCAAAGACGCAAATCAAGCCCAGCTGACCACACAACGCTATCTGCCCCAACCGCCATCCCCGCCCAGCATAGCTATTCAAGGTCTCTTCGATCCGCTCGGTATCTATCTCTTTCTCGACCTGTACCTCTTCTATGGGGAAGAACTCCACTTTGTAGCTATATCTCCTCATTTCATTTCGTGCTCCTCATCTTTAACTTCAGCTTGTAGTAGCTTAAAGGATGCGAAATCTTCTCACACGTCTCATCGCTGTTGATGCAGTTGCCATACGTGCGCATTGTGTCACAAGACGGCGCGGTATACCGCACACTGCCCTTATCACCTGCAATATGCTCCACCTGATACCTCGTTCGCTCTTCGTCAAAATCCGGTGCGTTCTTATAAATCTCTATGATCTCATCCCCGGTTAGCCCGATATTCAGCAAAAAAGCGGTAACCGCAAATCGTGCGGTGTGTGGAACATTGACGCCATCTCGTAAATTGCCCAGAATAGCAGCGATACAGGGAGGAAAACAGCGTGGATCTCTCACCCGAAACCCTGCGCTTGACTCGAACCCGCCATCATCGTACTTTCTCCGCAGTACCTCCAGCTCCTCTCTTATATCCTCCGTGTAGCTACTGAGTGATTCGCAGAGCGCTTTGGGAACATTCAAGGGGAGGTCTCTCTTTATCCGTTCGTATATCGCTTCCTGGATAATGCGGAGAAATTCGCCCCTTCTCAATTTCACCCAGCCCTTCTCCAACCCCCGATTCACCAGCTTCCAGCGCTTATCACGAAGGGTGGACGTGAATCGCAAGTAATCAACGAACGGCAGCTGAACCTGCTCCCGCTCCTGCCCATGCGGTAATCGAACGAAATCTACTCGTATACCAAACTCTCGAGACAGCTCATTAATAATATCCGTATCCGAGCTTGACCCCGTGCTGGAATCCTCTTTTAGCTTCTCGTACGCCGATTTCGCCTCTGATAGCGCGTATCTACGCACCAAACGCTCATCACCAATACAGGATACCAGAATACGGGCAAATGGATAGGATAATAATTCCACCTCCGCCTGGGCAGTGCTCATTATAACCGGCTTTCGAACCGTTCCTTCCTTCAGCGCTTCATGTACCCGTTCTTTACCTCGTAACCGTGCACGCTCAAACGCCGCAGCGGTTATCAAATCGTCCAGCGTGACCCCTGACTCTTTGATATAGTTCGATGCCGCAGCGAGAAAAGGATAACGGCTGATATGCAGTGCGTCCGCATGCATCTCCATCATACTATTACTTACTTGGTTATCCGAAATCAAATAACTTTTAGCAGATAGCCACTACCCCCTGCAGTTGAAGTACTGCCGCTTGAGGTTTAATTCCCTATTTACCCCACCAAGCCGCTTGGCATTCTTTGTCCTTGGTGAAAAACGTTTATAATTTTCCGCCTTTATCTGCTCTTACTCCGACTCTATTCGTGGTGCCAGCAAATAACTGACTTTCCCTTTCCCCTCAGCCACCTCAAAATCTATCTGTAATGGATAATCCTTACCAAGATTGAGCGTGATATTCGCGGCATGGCTCATTCCCTTGCTCATTGCCGAGATGTAGTCCAGCGAGTACAACGAATGGAGCGTCCCTGGCGTCAAATGGATTAATTGCTCCTTCCTCAACCCCAACCTCAGTTTATCCATCTCGCCTTCTACCTGCATATAGAACTCCTCGCCATCTACACCGAGCATTATGTGATCGCCGATCTTCTCTGCAGCACGTATCGTTCTCCTGAACTCCTCTGTCTCGATGATTACCTGCACGGGGAACTCAAGCTCCGGAACCTTTGGCTCTTTTCGCAATGCAGAGGGGTCAAGCAAAGAAATAGTATAGGCGAGACTGCCCATCTTGGTGAATAACTTTTGAGCCTGCTCATCCAGTTTCAAATCGACCTCCTCTCTCCCTCCTATCTCGAGGATACCACGCAACTTAACGAAATCTATGCCTACCTCAGCAGCAGTCGTGGATTCACCACCTGATTCAGACTTAAAACGAAAATCATCAAAAGCATCACGGTGCAACTCAAAAGAAACCATTGCCACGTTTGCAGGGTCAACCCCGCGGAGTTTTAAACCATCCTCCGCTATTCTCAATTTTCCTTCATCCACTACTGCTGTAATTGATTCTATACATTCTCTCAACACACTCGCATCTATCCTAGCCTCAAACATCTCTCTTCATCTCCTCCTATCTATGGCGTGGTATAATATTAACCTATTATATATTTAAACTCTTTGGTGTGAGATAATGCAACACAAGCAAGAAAACAAAGCGCCATTTGGGGTTAAGGTCCTGGTGGAGTATCGCGACCCGTAGTTGAAAAGTCATATACAAAAGAACAGATACCACAACAAGGAAAATGCCAATACCAATTTTCTGCGTTTAAATCAGTTCATACACTATTCTTTCTCAATCAGATTATTTCATATTCGCTTCGCATTTCAGACTCGTCGCTTTTTCCGTCTACTCTTATGCCTTCCCCTGGTTATACCCCCTCATCAACCGCTACGCCAATTCCCAGTTTTGAATCTTTGTTCGCTAGAGCGGGATATTGACTTCGATAGATTTTATCTACCCATTCATCCCAGTCGCTTCTCTCTCGCTTTTCGAGGGGCATTCCAATTATATCACCGTATTGAAGACCTGCCAGTTCGCTTATTACTGGATGCATTGCAGCACTTCTTACATTCACATGCGCTATAAAGATTATTTCATCTCTCATTTAGATCATCATTACGTATATACGTCCAATGTACTTTAAAAGATTTCCATATTTTTAAAAATTGTTTCAGCGTTTTTTAAAAAATGTTGCGCAGGTACGTATATTTCAGACTCAATATGAGAAAATAACTTGCATTGAACTGGTATACAAATGGGGATAGATATGATACGTGGATCCCCGCTATAAAGTTGGCCTGATGCAAGCTAATTTATGAGAAGATAAGATGTTTCTTATTACCCTACATTTTTCTTCCCCGCGGAAGGCAAATAAAAGAGGATATTATTCCTCATTTCTTGAAAAGAAGGTATTTCAGAAAGAAGTGGTTAGAAAAAAGTGGGAGATAGAAAACAAAGGAAGGAAGAAAAGATGAAAGAAAAGGAGCATGTTATACCCGCGCTAAGTAAAGTTTCTGATTTAACGCACTATATGCTCTGTCCACGGCTCGTTTATTTCCGTGCAAGAGGGTATGAGCAGCCCAAAATGGCAAAGGGAAAAGAAAGAAGCGTGATTGAGCATATCCTCCTCAAGGAGTTAGGATTCAATCTGCATAAAGTTTCTGGTACCGAAGATGAAGGCGGACCGGGTGAGGACCGAGGTGAGGAAGATCTAAAACGAGTGATTGAAGATATTGTAAGCGGTGTGGAATGGATCTATAAAGAGGAACTGAAAGATGTGGAAAAGGATTTCTTGAAGGCAGTGAAAACCGATTTTGTTTGTGGCATAGAAACCCCTGAATGGCTCAGCAAGATAAAAAAAGAAACCCCGCTAGCTGAATTAGAGCGGTACCATGGTTATAAGAGGGAGCATATAATGGTATCAGAAACGTTGAACATGAGCGGCAGTGTGGACAAGCTGATAAGAACCGAGGAGGAGGTTATACCCTGCGTGATAAAAACGGGTAAATGTCCCGAGTATGGTGTATGGAAAAGCGACAGGATGCAGCTGGCTGCTTATGCACTGCTTATCGAGGATGAGTTCGAAACAACGGTGCAGAGGGGATTTGTGGAATATATAAGGACTGCGGAGGTGCGGGAAGTGCATATAAAAAGGAGAGATCGAGCACTTGCGTTACAGCTATTAAAGCAGGTGAAAAGGATAAAAAGGGGTGTTTTCCCCGAGAAGGGAGAGAATGCACCGTGCGATGACTGCTTCTTTCTTGAACTCTGTGAGACGAAAAAGACGCTTCTTTCAAAATTGTTAGGGAAATAAAAAGATACCAGTTTGCTCTATACAATATCCCTGAAATTCGATTATCCGCGAATACGCGTTGAAATTAAAATGTTCATCACGGCGAACCCCAGACATAAAAGGAAGATTCCATGGAGACCGTACACGAAATAAACCGGTAAGGTCGCCACAGGCGATAGCGCGTATCCCAGGAAACGGAAGCTGTTATAGATGGAAGCCGCGGCGCCTCGTGATTCAGGCACACATTCAACGACCATCGTGTTGAGCGAGGTAAAGACGGTCGCACTTCCGATACCCATGATTGCCATGGGGACAAAAAATGATAGATACGAATCTACCTGCATAAAAATCAAAAATGCAGTCAGCATGATAACCAATCCACCAAGCAATGTCTTCTTTCGCCCGATAAAATCGGTGAGATACCCAGCGGCCAGCGCTGTCGGAATCCCAAGCCATCCAAAGGTAGAGAGCAAAATACCGATCTTATCCTCGCTCACCGATACTTTCAGTGTATCTGCTAAGAAGGTCATCGTTGCGATAGTTCCAAAGAAGAGGAGAAGTCCAATCATACAAAGCAGTAAAACGGCTTGATTTTTAAGTACACCACTTATCTTCCTTACCACATCCTTCAATTCGCCTTCACTCGTTGGCGCATCAAAAGAGAAGAGATAAACCGAGCCAAGCACCCCGGAAAAGGCGAATAACATCAGGAATACAAGTCTCCAATCGATTAAAGCAAAAAATCCACCAACTAAGGGACCCAATGCGATTCCCGCTGTTGTTGATAAACTATATCCGCCCATTACCCTCCCCCGTTCTTTGTATGGAAAGAGATCGCCGATGATCGCCATGATGACGGGAGCTATAAATGCGCTCCCCAGCCCTTGTAATACCCGTGCACTCAAGAATAATCCGATATTATTCGAAGCTGCACATAAGAGCGAGGCAAGAGAAAAGGTAAGGAATCCAAAAAGAATGATACGCTTTCTCCCATAAATATCAGAAAGAGCACCTGAAAAGAGTTGAAAGAAGGCAAAGGGGATCATGTAAAGCGTTATAGATGCTGCTATAAACGTGATATCGACGTTAAAGAATCGTTCGAGTGAAGGGATCAATGCAAGTACCGTATTTCCCCCAAAAGGTCCGAGAAATACAGAAAGATACAATAAAATGAGAAGATACCTTTTTGAGAGCCCGCCCTTTTTCATATCCATAAGTAGGTATTCATCACTATTCTTCTTTGCAACCCGCACTAGTATCCCTGTTCCGAGAGTTCATTGGATTTTATCAGATCAGGTACTTCTTTACTGTGCTGCTCGCTATCTTCTTGACCTCATCTTTTCGGTGATTCGAGAGCAGCTCTTTGTTCATACAGCTCGCATATAAAGGCTCCGTTTTCGCATAAGTATTAAGTAAAAGGAGGATATATATCTTTTGGGGATGAGGATGGAAGAAGGAGGTATGAGCAAGGAAGCGGTAGAGTCACTACTTCAGGAGAAGAAGTTGGAGGATTTATCGTATGAGCGGATTTTGAGTTCGATGTGTACGTATCCGCATGAAATCGCGGTGTATGCACATGCGATGTTCTTGGAATCAAATTTGGGTGATTCTGGACTGTTCCCCGGGACAAAGGAGATGGAGAATAAGGTGATACGAATGATCGGGGCGTTGCTGGGTAAAGAGGACGCTGCCGGGTATATCTCCACCGGTGGAACGGAATCGAATATCCAGGCAATCAGAGCTATTAGGAACCGGAAACGGAAGGAAGGCTTGCGCGATATGAACATAATCGTGCCGGAATCAGCTCATTTCTCGTTTGACAAAATCGCGGACCTCTTGAGCATAGAAGTAAGGAAAGCATCGTTGGATGAGGAGTTAAGAATGGATGTGAATTCAGTAGAACGGTTGATAGATGACCAAACGATCGGTGTGGTTGGGATAGCAGGAACGACTGAATTTGGGCAGATAGACCCGATAAAAGAGCTTTCGGAGATCATAATGGAAAGAGACCTCTTCTTATTCGTTGATGCAGCTTTTGGCGGTTTTGTTATTCCGTTTCTTGAGGAGAGATACGAGTTCGATTTCTCGCTCGAAGGGGTGCGTGCAATTTCAGTAGACCCGCATAAGATGGGAATGAGTACGATTCCCGCGGGATGTCTTTTGTTCAGTGAAGAATCGTATTTAGAGGAATTAGCGGTGCCTACACCGTATCTGACGACTAAAGAACAGTGTTCATTGACTGGGACGAGAAGTGGTGCATCCGCAGCGGCCACGTATGCAGTTCTCAAATATCTCGGTAGAGAAGGTCTGAAAAGGATCGTAGGTGAATGCATGCGGCTCACGAGGATATTAGTGAGTGGTGCAAAGCAAATAGGCATTTCTCCGGTGATAGAGCCGGTCATGAACGTGGTAGCGTTGAGGTTCCCAGAGACCGAGGTGGGAAGGGTAACGAGGGCGTTAGGAGAGAGAAGATGGCGCGTTTCTGTTACCCGAAAGCCAAAAGCTCTCCGGTTAGTAATCATGCCGCACGTCGACGAAGAAACGATACATTTATTCTTGGAAGAGTTGGAGGACATAGTGTATGTAGTATGAAGTTTGCTTAGTTCCATTAATAACCACGAGATTACATCCACAAAATGTTTCTTTGGTAAAGCTTTCTTTTTAAAAGAAAGGTTTGAAATAAACCTCTTTTATAAATTCATAATTCCTTTTAATCTTATTTCGTCCTTCTATTATCCCACCATGCCCGGGCAACAAGAGTTCCGTATCCAGTGTTGATACCGTTTCAATGGAGGTTTTCAACTCTTCTGTATTACCAAAAGGCAAATCAGTTCGTCCTACACCTTGTTCAAAGACCAGATCCCCGCAGATCAACATCTTTTGGTCACCCGCGTAAAAACAAATGCTGCATGGAGAATGCCCGGGCGTATGTAATACCTCTAAGTAAGTCTTTCCCAAGCTCAACCGCTCCCCCAGCACAAGATCCGCACTGAATTTCTCGGTTATATCAAAGCCAAAGAAGTTCACCGCTTCCTCAGCCATGATATCAAGATATTCCCGTTGGGAAGGATGGAGTGCAACGTGAGCACCTGAAACTTCCTTAAGTCCTGCTGCTGCGCCACAGTGATCGGGATGGAGATGCGTAACCAGTATGACATCAATATCCTTCGGGTCCGTTCCATCTGCCTGTACCTCTTTAAGCCGCCGCC
>JACUTR010000080.1 GCA_014859735.1 Candidatus Methanophagales archaeon
CCAGTTATTACCATGATAATATGACTGCCCGTTTGCCTCGCCACAAACCAACTATCCTTATTAAAAGCTTTAACCGCTTTTATACCTGATATTACAGGCAGTTTTGCCATTAGACAACTACTTCCATTATTTTTTCTTTGCCTTTTAACTCAATCCTTTCGTTTAGAACTTCGAGGCAGCCCTGAATTGCATCTTTTATATTCGCCAGTGCTTCTTCAACGGTCTTCCCCTGTGACACGCAGCCGGGTATGGAGGGGCATTCTACGACATACCAACCATCTTCTCCCTCGCTGATTACAACTTTGTATTTCATCTCTTTATTGCTTAATAGATAGGTTTTTCAATGCTTTTAGTTTTTTCATATCCCTTGGATGGAAACAAAAACATCAGGCAGTTATCTACCCTAACATCTTCGTCATGCAGCCTGCGATGAGCCCACCGATCGCATCATCCATAAACACACCCAATCGCCCTAATATCCCTGGTTTTCTCGTATCATAGTAAAAGAAATTGAAAAGTGCTTTCTTGCCACCGATGTATTCCGCTATGTCGATTCCTATAAGCTCATCCGCGACGATACAAGCTGCATCAGCTTCTCCCGCTTCACCAGCTCTTCCCTTTCTTATCTCTCTCTCCTCTGCATGAAGCGCCGCTGCCAGCAGCAATGCCACGTTCACATCTGAACATTCCTTCTTTATCCGTTCTTCCAATCTCCGTTTTAGCTCTTCTCTATCCCCCTCTTCGCCTTCCACTGGCACATAGAGCTCCAAAGCGGTTGATACCATGTCCTCGAGGTATATCCCTCGCTCCTCCAGCCTTGTAAGTATCGGTCTATCCATTCCCAACTGATGGTGATAAAAAAGAGCATCTTTCACCCCCTCTCGTACCACGTCGTAGATTATTCTTCCTATTCTGGTTGCTTTACCTGCAAAGAGCTCCTCTTCTGCGATGCTCTTTTCCGTAAACGCTTTTTCTAAAAGGGTTTTCCCAAAGCATGCAACAACCACTGAATCTGTAGTGTCACCTGTGAATAAATCCCCGTTTTCAGCGTGCACGTCAAGGTCAGAGAAAGCCGCGGTTTTCGCTTCGGTTGCTACAATTATCGCATTCGCCATTGCGGATTGCGACAGGTTCTTCTGTATCACCAGGATTATGTTCACCGTCGAACTCGATGGTGAAGGTGATTTTGAGATCCCTGCGGTTATAATCGCAGTTACATCCTCTTTCTCAATGATTCGTGCGTTATCCATGGAGACCGCCGTCATCATACCAACGATTTCGCCTCTTTTTAGCCCTTTCCTCTCAGCGAGCGAATCGAAGAGTTCGAACGCATCTCCGGAGAAGTCCTGGCTCACATTCACATTGAGTATCATCTTTGCCCTGACGAAACCCCCATTATAGACTGCGGAACTCAGCACGGTGAAATCTCCGTGCACGGCGATATATTCCTGCGTTTTCTCTATCTCCATTTCCCTGTCTGTTAATTAAGATCCGTTTCTTAGTAAGAAAAGATTTATCATTAATTTTAAAGAACTGGTTTATTTAAGAGGTTAAACACTAAAAACAATGCAAGTGGAGGGATAATCATGAGCATGAAAGATACCATAAAAAGAATCAAAGCGCTGGATGAACGAGCGATGAAAATCGCCAGAGAAAGACAGGATAATCTCACCAAGCCCCGAAGGAGCTTAGGAAGCTTAGAAGATCTATCCATAAAAATCGCGGGAATCATGGGCAATCCCACCCCAAGGATAAAGGACAAAGTAATTATAACCATGGCCGGGGACCACGGCGTTGCTGAAGAGGGGGTAAGTGCATTTCCAAAAGAAGTTACTGCTCAGATGATCTTTAATTTCCTGAGCGGTGGTGCCGGGATAAATGTACTGGCACGACACGTGGGTGCACGGGTTGTCGTTGTTGATATGGGCGTTGCGGTGGATATAAAGGACGAAGCGTTGGTTACTAAGAAAATCGCGTATGGAACCGCTAATATGGCAAAAAGACCAGCAATGACGGTTGAGGATGCTACGCGGTCTATCGAAGCGGGGATCGAAGTCCTTGAGCTCGAAGTTGAAAAAGGCATGGATATCGTTGGCGTGGGGGATATGGGTATTGGAAATACCACGCCAAGCAGTGCGATTGCCGCAGTAATAACCGGGGAAGCGGTGAGCGAAGTGACCGGAAGAGGAACAGGCCTTGACGACGAAGCGCTTGAACAGAAGATAAACGTAATCGAGGAGGCAATAAGGGTTAATAAACCGAACAAAGGAGACACAATAGATGTTCTTGCTAAAGTAGGTGGTTTTGAGCTCGGAGGTATGGCCGGTGTGATGCTGGCAGCCGCATCGCGTAGAATCCCGGTTGTTCTTGACGGGTTCATATCAGGCGCCGCGGCTCTAATTGCGTACGAGCTAGCACCTGCTGTGCGGGATTACATGATTGCCGCGCATCGGTCGGTAGAAAGAGGACATTCAGTGATCCTCGATTACATTGGTTTGAAGCCGTTACTCGACCTGGATATGCGACTCGGCGAAGGGACGGGTGCGGCATTAGGCATAAGCATTGTAGACGCTGCATGTAAAATACTTACCGAAATGAAGACCTTCAAAGAGGCTGGCGTGTCCGAGGAATTATAAATTAACACGCTTCAACTGCTCCAGCACCCTCCTCCTCGCTTCATCGAGCGAAAACGAGAAATCCTCGTTGATCTTACCCGTGAGCAGCATCGGCTTCAGCAGCGGCTCCATATCTCTTGGCGGGGCTTCGGTTGCCAGTCGTATTTCATCCGTACCTTCCTCGATCACTCCCTTCCTTCTATACACCTGCTTCTTCCCCCCTCGCTTCCCTCGCTTCGCACACGGCTCACCTTCTCGTTCTATAATGTCCAGTGCGAAATCTATGCACCGCGCGTTTGCAACACTCGTCCCCACACCAAACCCGGCTACGATATCCCTCAGTGCAAGCACTTCCTCCTCATCGATACCCCCACTTACAAAGATGCCTACGTTCTTATACCCCCGAATATCAAGCTCCCACCGTACTTCCTCAATGATCCTTCTGAAGTCGCCCTTCCTCGACGTGGGCGTATCTAACCGAACCGCACGTAACGAATCTCCAAGCGCCTCCGCAGCCATTATCGATTCTTTCTTCTCATCATAATACGTGTCACATAAGCATATCCGGGGCACGTCTTTCGCAATAACCTCATCAAATGCCTTCCAGGCCTCTTTCTGGCTGTCCTCGCCGAAACAGATCATCAACGCGTGAGGCATTGTCCCTGTTGCCTTTAGCCCTATCCGTTCCGCACCGACGACGCAGCTCACACCATCCATTCCACCAAGATATGCGCATCGCTCGATCATCGCGGCTAACGCCGGATGCTGCCTCCTCGTACCAAACGAAATTACGGGAACATCCCCTGCAGCCTTCTTTATCCTCGCCGCCTTCGTCGCTATCCCGGATTCGTGGCAGATAAAACCTAACAGAGGCGTTTCATATCTCGCAAACTCCAAATAAGGCCCTTCAATGTATAACACCGGCTCAAAAGGAAAGAAGACCGTGCCCTCAGGCATCGCATACACATCCACGTTCTTCCCCTCCAACAACTGAGCCACTTCTTCCAAACCCGCCAGCACAGCCCATCCCGGCCTCGTTGTAATAACCTCCGCCACAACCCGGGGATTAACTCCTTTCCTCCTCAGCACCTCCTCCGTTCTGAGGAAGTAGACATCGGTGGTTTTCCCCTCCAAAATCTCGTCTTCGGGGACAATTTTGAATTTCATTTTTTCTTTTTCTTTTTCCGAAAACGCTTTTCTTTTCTGCGAAGCTTTTTTTGGTAAAACTTTTTCTAAACGTTTTAAAGAAAAGGGTTTACTGGTGAAGCTCTACGCCTTTTACGCTCCTCAACCTTCCTATCTCTTCTATCAACTCGCCTGGTATATGTTTATCAGTGATAATCGTGAGTTTGGGATCATCCACGAGATAAGGGTCATCACTAACCGCCTGTCTTATGCTCAATCCCCGCTTTGCAATCACCGTGGCAACTTCTCCAAGTATCCCCTTCTCTCTCGCATTCCTCGGATGTATGATAAGCACACTGAGCTCCAATAAAGGAGCGACCTCACCAAGAAACGCTATAGAACGAATATTCTCAAATATCTTTCTCAACTCAGGATCCTTTAGGATTTTTTTCACGGTCATATCAACTACTCGCCTATCCACGCCTATCTCGTTTGCTATCTGTGTATGCGGTATCTCGATCCCGCCTGATGCTACTTTCCCGTCAGGACTCACTTGAAACCCTCGCTCCAATAAAAGCTCTATAACCTTCTTTTGCGATGGTAACCCCTCAAACTTCTCCATAATCTCTCTCCACATCGCTTCTCTCTTTTCCGTAGCCGGTCTTCTTTAAAGAAAACAGTTTGATTGATTTGGATTTACGTGGGATTTTGACCGTGAGACTTTTCCATCTTACCGATAGCCCCTTTTCAATATCTCCTCTCTCACTTCCTCCAATCTTCTCGCTGCGGTACCTATTTTTTCTCTCACTTCTTCTTCCACTGATTGCAGACTCACCCTTAAAGACCGCTCCTTCTCGCTCAGCCCCTTCTCTATTTTCCTTAACCTCTCGTCAATACTTAAGAACAAAAGCGCTAACATTCCGACCAATATCACTGCTGAAAGTGCCATCGCTGGGTCATGATACCTCCCGTACAACTTATACGCAAGCACAAAGGCAGAGAAGACCATCACCACCGAGAATATTATATCCCGTGCTTCCATACTCCTCACCCTTTTTCCTCCTTTTTATTTTGGTTTTGTCCGAAATTCATACCCATAATAAACTGACTTCCCTCTCTATTTAAATAAAACCTCTTTGTTTCTGAACAAATAGAAATGCAAAAGACCGTGCTCATCCTCGCAGGCGGGATAAGTCAAAGGTTCCAATCTAAGCCCTTACAGGGCTTGCATGGTCGTGGGGCTCTGCCCCACAATAAATGCCTCATCACGTTAAAGAACAAGCCGCTTATACTGCATGTCATTGATAACCTATCAGGCGTGGCAGACGAAATAATAGTGGCCGCACGAGACGAGCAGCAGGGGGAACAAATCAGAGATATAATACCAGCTAAAATCCTTTTGGTCTTTGACTCTTTGAGTGGTTTTGGTCCACTTGCAGGCGCCCTATCAGGTTTAGAAAGGGCTTCTTTTCCTTATTCCCTCATCATCGGCTGTGATATGCCTTTTGTAAACGAATACGTGGTGGAGTTTTTATTCGAGATAGCTGAACGTGGCAACTACGATGCAGTCGTACCAAGGTGGGAAAACGGTATGGTGGAGCCCTTGCATGCAGTTTATAAAAAAGAGCCAACGCTGACAGCGATAAAGGACGCGATAAAACAAGGTGATAATAGGATTTTTACAAGTTTATCGCACCTCAAAAATGTCAATTTCGTCCCGGTAAATAAGATACGGGAAATAGACTCTGATCTAAAGACGTTTCGAAATATAAATACGCCTGAGGAGTTGGAAAAGTGCTTGGAATAGAAATACCAAAGAGCGGCATAAATAAACCCTGGGTTTCTTTTTACCTCTTCTTTTTGCATAATTGGGATAAATAAAGCCAAAAAGGGGTTCTCTTACAACTCGTTAGCCTTACCTCTCCCTCCTTTATCCTCTTCAATATCGCTTCCTCTTCTGACCGTTGCACTCCATCAACCTCAACCGTTGCAAGACCAATGCAGTCCGCGGAATGCGCATCGCTTCCCGCAACGGCCGTGATGCCATTCCGAGCTGCCATTATTCTCGCTCGTTTATTCGCAGCGCCGAATAAATATCTGGAATTGAAGACCTCTATCGCATCTATGCCTGAATGCAGGCACGAGTTCCCCATACTATGGCGAAAAGGATGGAACGGATGTGGTGCAATAATGACGACCGTGCTCTTCTTCTCCTTCTCTTCTTGGCGCGCTCTTCTTATCGTTTCCTCCAGTGACAAGCCTTCTTTTAGCCCTTCTTCGATCCCGAGCACCATCAAATGACCGTTAGAAGTCGTTACTTCTATACCGGGAAGAATTATCAAATCCAGATTATTAGCGGCTACGTACTTTCGTGCCGCATAAGAACCGTCCATTGTATTGTGGTCGCATATTCCAATACCATCGAGCTGCTTCGCTATCGCACGTTCTACTATCTCCTCGATTGAACCACGTCCATCATACGAGTAATTCGTGTGCACATGTAGGTCGAGGGTTAGTGTACTGCTCATCGTCGATTGTTAGTAAGGTAAGGTAAAATATCTATGTTAATAATAACGTCATAATTGTCACGTTTTGATTGATTACTATAGAGAGGAAATCCAATATTTTATGGAGGCTCCTTGAGATTGCGAACAAAAAATGAAATTTTGGATCCCTTGAAAGGAGAACTATGAACGGGGTGATACCATGTCGAAAGTCGTCACCGTAAGGGGTAAAAATCGTGAAAAGATGATTGAAAAAGGTCTTAATGCGTTAGGAATCGATCCTTACAAAGATAAAGTGGTGATAAAGCCGAATTTAATCATTAATCGCCCCTATCCGGTTACAACGTCTCCAAAAACGGTTGAATACCTCATAAACTATTTTACGGGAAAGGCGAACGAGATACTCATCGCCGAAGGTTCGGGCATGTGTCGGGGAGGAACGAATAAAGCGTTTCTTGATTTAGGCTATGTTGAACTGGCTGAAAGACATGGGGTACCATTAGTGGACCTCAATGAAGACGATTACGAGGTACTGAAAAATCGCGAAGCGTTGAAACTGAAAGAATTTAAATTCCCGCTCACCTTGAAAGACGCTTTTCTAATTTCTACAGCGGTTCTAAAAAGGCATTCGATGGCTATGGTCTCGTTATCGCTAAAAAACATGATGGGTGCAACCATCGGTAGAAAAGCGAGATTCCATCTTCTTGGCTTAACCAAGAGCATTGTTGACATCAATCTTTACACAAAGCCGGACCTGGCGTTGATAGATGGGATAGAAAGTAGTGGAAAGGAATTAGGTGGAGAGGTAACACGATACGATTTGCTGATATTTTCTGAAGATCCCGTTGCTGCGGATGCGGTTGGTGCCAATACCCTGGGATTTGATCCCCTCTCGGTGCCTCATATAAAATTGGCTCAGGATAAGGGATTGGGAATAGCAAGATTGGAGGAGATTGAACTCGAGGAGATGAGTGAATAGGAGCTATTTTACGTCGAGCGATCGTTTTTCGAGCTTGTTTCAAAATCCTCTTTACGTTATATATTATTTAAGCGAGGCGAGCATAACTGATTACTATGAGGAGCGTTGGGATTGGT
>JACUTR010000081.1 GCA_014859735.1 Candidatus Methanophagales archaeon
ATCCTCGAGGAAAAGCCAAAGATCTCCATATCCTTGGTAACCGAGCCGCTCACCGTTGAAGAGTGCTACACTGCGCTGGTGAAGATCGCCACGCTCACCGGTAAGAATTCGGTGCGGCGTAAGAAAGCCGTTTTGGTCGGGTTACTGAATAAGAGTTCGCCCGGAGAGGCGAAGTTCATTGTGAAGACGATCACCGGCGAGATGCGGTATGGCTTCAAAGAGGGTTTATTAGAGGAGGCGATTGCACAAGCCTTTTCGGTAGACCTCGAAGTGCTCAGGAGAGCGTATATGGTCCGGTCAGATATCGGCGAGGTCGCACAGATCGCGCAAGAGCAGCCCGAAACATTACCCTCACGCTCAATCCTGCTGGGCAGACCATTGAGACCGATGCTTGCGGAAACCGCTGATAATCTTGAGGAAGGCTTCAAGCGATTTGATAAAGCGCTCTTTGAGTTCAAATATGATGGTGCGCGACTCAGTATTCATAAGAATAATGAAGCGGTAATGATCTTCACGCGAGAAGCCGCAGAGGTGAGTACATCGCTTCCTGAACTTGTAGCAGATATAAAGCAGATTCCACATTCCTTTATCGTCGATTGCGAGATCATTCCCTTTGAGCATTCACCAAAAGCCTTCCAGGAGCTGATCAAGCGGCTCAGGCGGAAGCATCGCGTTGCGGAATTTGTACGAAAGATTCCGGTGAAACTGTACGTCTTTGACCTTCTGTATCTCGATGGCACATCCCTCATCGATACACCATTGATAAACCGGCGCGAACGTTTGAAAACGGTCATTCAGCCTACCGAGCAGATAGAAATAGCGCGATGTATCGTGACAAAAAGTGGTGCAAAAGCGCGGATTATGTTCCAGGAGGCGCTTGACCTCGGATTTGAGGGCCTGATGATAAAGAACCCGCACTCGCTCTACACGCCAGGGAAACGAGGCTTTGAATGGTTGAAGCTGAAACCCGAGGCAGAAACGCTGGATCTGGTCGTCGTAGTGGTCGAATATGGACATGGGAAACGGGCGCATCTGCTCTCTGATTATACCTTTGCAGTAAGGGACAGAGAAGGAAATCTTGCTCCGCTAGCAAAGGCATATTGTGGTTTAAAAGATCGCGAAATCGAGGAGATGACGCAGTACTTCAAGGGGATTGCACGCGAACAACATGGAAGGACCTTTTTGGTCGAGCCAAACGTTGTGGTCGAGGTAAAATTTGGCGAGATCCAGAGAAGTTCGTTATACGAGGTGGGCTACGCACTCCGATTTCCACGTATCAAGCGGATACGCTGGGACCTCTCGGTAGATGAGATCGATTCGATAGAAACGGTTGAAAAGATCTTCAATCGACAAAAGAGAAGCTCTTAGCTGGTTTTTTAAGTGAATATCTCTCTTCACGTGATTTGTGAAGAGTGACTCTCTACACGTTTAAACCTCAACACAACGGAGGTTTCCACCTGCCGCTCCGGAATGTTCCAGTATCTCCTGAGGAGTCTATCCTTCTCCTCAGGCGGTACCAAGGTGAACCCATAGTTCTCGTAGAACCGAATAGCCCAGGTTGCATCTGCCCACGTCCCCACTAAAATCTCGGGAGTTTTCGCACGGCGCATCAAATGCTCGAGTAGCCTCCTTCCAATCCCTCTTCTCTGGTATTCTATGCGTACATACGCGTGTCTGATCAACGTGGTATCCTCAACAGGTTGAATTCCCATGGCGCCGAGTAACCTATCAGCCTCTTCCCACCCGAAGAAACTAACGCCCGCTTCAAGGTCTCCCTTGAGTTCCTCAGCCGACAGATACGGCTCTTTCCACCGGTCAGCGGGGATTTTGCCTTTGTAAGCTCGTGCACCATCATTTATAACGCTTAGTAGAGCATTGAAATCTGAGGGTAAGATTCTGCGGATCATTTCTGAGGTAATATAGCTCTGTATAGGTTTTAAAAGATGCTTCATGTGGGACTATTGTGAAAAAAACAAAACCCTGCTCCAGCCTCTCTCCGGGGCAGAGTTTTAATTCGTGTACCGTTTTGGCATAACGATGTTACTGACGCCAACTTCGCACGCTATGTTACAGGACCAATCGGAGCTATGACTTTCCCATATACCTCGTTGAGCACTTGCGCAAGCGCAGTGTATACCGCGGAAAGCCCGCAGATGATTCCCTCGTAACCTGCAATGCGCAGTATCGCGGTACTGCCAGTGGCCTCGCTCAGCACTAAGAGGAAGAACAGCAACGCCAATGACGCAAATACAAACTGGAGCGCTCTGTCGAGTTTTAGTGTGCCGATGAACATCACCGCTGTGAATAGCCCCCACATAAAGAAATACGCGACCATTGCAGAGTTTTCAGGGGTGGCGCCCCATCCTATAGCGGGCATTACCACTAATCCAACCAGCGAAAGCCAGAAGAGCCCGTACGACGTGAATGCGGTCGTTCCGAACGTGTTGTTCTTCTTCCATTCCATCATTCCGGCGAGAACCTGAGCTAACCCCCCGTAAAATATACCCATCGCCAATATCATCGTGCCGAACGCAAAAAACCCTGCATTATGGAGGTTCAAGAGCACGGTGGTCATACCGAAGCCCATCAAACCGAGCGGTGCTGGATTACCCGTAGTATCTTTTATCATCGCTGTCACTTCGCCCATTTCCTGCTTTAGTTCCTTCATACCCATCCCATCCACGTTGATCTCATAACATAAACTAACTATTTTGTCCTCCGCCTCTTTTTATTACTACCTATTTTCTCAACGACTCGTGCAAATGCTTAAAGGAAAAGACGATGAGTATGAAAGTAAGACGGTGGCTGGTAAGATCGTGGCATAAAGAGCATTTATATTATATATGAATGGTGGTGTTTATATAAGCATACATAGAGATTTTAGAAAACTTTTAAAAAAAGTAAACCAAATGGATGATAGAACCTTTCGGGAGAAGGGAGCGTAGAGATGGTGGACAAATTCAATGAGAAGGCAAATGCATTAGCTACTGAATATTGGCGATTGAAAGAGATAACCGCCGACAAAACAGGTGAAAATAGGTTAGCAGAGATAGAGAAGCTCTTGGAAAAGGGGATTGGAGGGCGGCTAAGGGAAAACCTGGATGCAGAAGCGAAGCGGCTAAGACAAGAGATGGAAGAGAGAAGCAACGCGTTTATGAGGCTTGATGACGTTGAAAAAGAGATATTGGAGCTCACAGCGGAATTGGCCCCAAACTTAGATCTCTTTGATTCTAACTTCTTCCCCTTCGATAGCGAGCACGAGCCGATTTCTGAGGAGTATTTCTCCGCTCTCACCGACATCTTTTTTGGTACGCCGTCGCCAAGTATTCAACTCAAGGTGGCTACGTTCTCTAAGGAGGGAATAAGAATTACATCAACCGCCGAACATTCGTCTTTGAAAGTCCTGGAGTATGTAATAATGATCATTCAGGAGACAGCGAAGAAGATGCTCGGCATGGAGAATAATATAGATAAAAGTTGTCTCTCGCTTAAGCAAAATGAATATGCTCTTATTGCATTAGGGGTATTGCTCAAAGAGGGGAGGCGACTGGAGATGGAGGAGATAAAAGAGATCTCCCACAGGGAAGATAAGGAGTATAAAGACCTGGTGAGTGATGTTTATGATAAAGAGCTGGTTAATGGGGTCGCCTATTTAGTGAGCGCCGAATGGGAATATGGCCTGGTGAAGGAATATAATGGCAAATATGAAGCGACAGACTTTGGCGAATGGGTATGGAGGATCTGTACTGCCGAAGTGAGCACCGAAGAGTGGAGGAAGGGGAAAAAGGATATTTCACGAGCGGGCTTGAATCTCCATAAGATACTAAAGTTTATAAGAAAGTAAAGCGAATGAGAGAGAAGAAATGTGGGGGAAGAAGAGAAAGAAAGAAGAGAAGGAGAAGGTAATTGCGTACCTCCGATCGAGATTATTCCCGTGGAATTTCATCCTGGAGGAAGTTGAAGAAGAGGCTATAGCCCACTTCATCCCCTATGCGATCCAGATGTGTGAGGCAAAAGGGATAGAGAGGAGATCGGTGGGTAAAGGGGAGGTAAAAGAGGTGATTACGAAGGAGGTGAAAGACGCAGTGAATGATTATCTATTCGATCCGAGGGATAAAGAGATGGTGAAGATGCATGGTGAATTCGCGTCTATCTATCCCTTTGCATTCTCGCAGTGTTTAGCGTATACCATCTTATACCGGCTTGGACTCGAGATGGGGGCTGTGGTGGATGTAAAAGCGATTAGTGAATTGTTGGGGCTGGACATAAATGAGATAAAACGCAGGGAGTTCTTTATCCACGACGTGACATCGAGAAGAGGAAATAGAGCGATGAAGGTGTTTGGTAAATCTATATTGAATAAAAAAGTTATAACGGCAGAGGGAGATTTTATAGGAAGTGTGGGTGATCTTATTTTTGCTGAGGGGACAGGACTGGTGGAGGGATTGATAGTGAATCACCAAAAAGGCTCGGAGTTGATGAAAAGCCGGATATCCATGAATGATGTGCGTTTAAATATGTATAGTAAGAATATTGTTATCAAATACTCAAATTACGCTAAGAAATGAGACGAACCGAAAGGTTTATATACCGTCGCTTACTTTTGAAATCCGTAGGAGGCGAATTACTGGTATTAATATAGGAAAAATAAGAGATAAAGAAGAAAGGGGGGTATAAAATGCGTGTATTTGTGATAGGTTATGGGCAGGCAGGTGGAAGAGTTGCGGATACCTTTATAGATTATGCTAAGAGGACCGGGCAGAATTTCGTGGTTCGTACACTGGCTATTAATACAGCGAAGTCCGATTTGATGGGACTGAAGAACATACCTATGGAAGATCGGTTGCTTGTAGGGGAGTCACTCACGAAGGGACATGGGATAGGAGCAGATAACGAATTAGGCGCGAGAGTCGCCACTGATGAGGTTTATACGATACAGAGTGCGATAGATAAGCGGGGGACACATCAGGTGGATGCCTTCCTGATAATAGCTGGTTTAGGAGGCGGAACCGGGTCGGGAGGTGCGCCGGTCTTGGCCAGAAGGCTGAAGAAGTTATACGAGGAGCCGGTTTATGGCTTAGGGATACTACCTTCGAAGGATGAGGGGAGCTTATATTCGTTAAATGCTGCGAGAAGCTTGATGACTTTTGTGAATGAGGTGGACAATCTTTTCCTTTTTGACAATGATGCATGGAAGAAAGGGGGAGAGAGTGTAAAGGAAGCATTTTTGGACATAAATGAGGAAATTGTGAGGAGATTCGGGATTTTGTTCGGTGCGGGGGAAGCGAATGAAGTGGGACAGCTGGTAGTGGATGCGGCTGAGGTGATCAACACCCTTAAAGGGGGCGGGATATCAGCGATCGGCTATGCATCGGAAGAAATAGAGAGTAAAGGATTTATGAAGAAGTTCTTTGGTAAAAAAGGAACCGTAGAGGGGCTGGATACGGTTACCCGGATTACCTCCTTGGTGAGGCGAGCGGTAGCGGGCAGATTAACGATCCCCTGCGATGTCACAACGGCGGAAAGAGCATTGATAATCGCTGCAGGACCACCCGACGAGTTAAGTAGGAAGGGTATAGAGAAGTCAAAGATGCGGATCGAGGAGATGATAAGAGGCAAAGAAGTGAGGGGCGGAGATTTCCCACTTGTAAGGGGGCAGCATGTCTCAACGATCGTTCTGTTTTCAGGCGTATCGGGGGTCCCGAGGATAAAAGAGTTACAAGAGATTGGCACGGAGGCACAAGAGAAGATCAAAGAGGTGTCAAGTGAGAAAGAGAGAGAATACAAGGAGTTAATGAAGAGCAACGATACCATAAAGCCTTTGTTCTGAGATGAGAAAAAAACAGGTGATATCCTTGAAAATAAACCTTTTCTTAGAGAGAAAAGCGTTACCAAAGAAACTATTATCTCTTCTAATATTGGCGTTTTGTTTGATGCCGATATGCATGAGCGTATGCGTTGCGGAAGAGAGCCCTAAGTTTGTGGAGGTCAAAAAACCAGTGCATATAGGCTATGACGGGATAGATGGAATAGAAATGGTAAGAAACGGCAGTAAAGTCTCCATAGAAGTTGTGTTAGCCAACTTTAGTAAGGTAGTAGAGGGGAATAAGTCTGAACTATTTTTTCATTCAGATTTGGGGGTGCTGCCCAGCATAATCGTGGATGAAATACCCAAAGAATATAAAACCCCTTTCATTGTAGATCATAGAACAGTTGAAGAAGTAAAAGTAACGTTATCCGGGGATGCCCCGGAGGTGAATAAACGGAAAGAAAATGTTACGCTGTTGAACATAACGCAGAAGATAAAGGGAGAAGAGTATTCAGTGATAGATATAAAACGAACGGTATCCTCTGAGCTAATAGAAGACGCTCTCGACGCGATCTGGAAAGCAGGAGCGGAGATAGAAAAAGCGACTTTAGCAATTGCTAACGCCACGGGAGTTGATGTATCAGGTGCGAAGACGAGCCTCACATTGGCTAATGAACACCTGAACAATTCTCAGCGGTATTATAATGAAGGCAGGCCAGCAGAGGCATTAGAAGAAGCTGGGCGGGCATTAAATTCTGCTAAAGAGGCAGAGGGTAAAGCACGAGCGGCAGTAGGGGGCAAAACAAGAGGGACTGTCACTATTATCGCCGCCGTGGTCGTGATTGCAATCGTGGCATTGCTCCTTGTAATACAGAAGAGGAGAAGGAAACGGGGGATATTTTAACCTTTTAGAAGCGGGAAGTACCTTTTAAAGAAAACATCCATTTAAATGGATAGAAAGGAAAGATATCATCCAAATGCTTACTTAGCGCGCAGAAGAAATGTTACAAAGGGATTAAAGGCGAGAACGAAGATTCTTGCGGTGATGGAGAGGACAGACGCGCTCACTATTAAAGAAGTCTCACGATTAGCACTTCTCAGTTATTCCTCTTCCCTTCATCATCTGCGTCTGTTGGAGGACGAAGGAATACTGAAGCGAGCGGGGAAGAGACCATACAAATGGAGATTAACGGGAAAAGGACAGAAGAGCCTGGATCAACTAAACTAAGAGTATTTGTATCGGTGCGATAAAATTTAACTTGACATTGTCAAATTAACCGCAGAGTTCACGGAGAACGCAGAGGATGTAGGTTTAGGGTTTTAGGGTTACTAATACCTTACAACTAACTCCTAATCCCTTATTTTCTCTGTGAACTCAGCGTTCTCTGCGGTAAATTTTAAATATGACAAAGTCAAGTTATATACCAAAAGAGGAATTAGCAAGCGACCGATGATGTCGGGATAGCCAAGAGGTTAAGGCGGTGGGTTGCTAACCCACTTCCCCTTACGGGGAGCGAGGGTTCGAATCC
>JACUTR010000150.1 GCA_014859735.1 Candidatus Methanophagales archaeon
AAGGAGGTAAACGTAGAGATGGAATACATATATGCCGCATTGCTCTTGCATAACTCAGGTAAGGAAGTTACCGAGGAGGGAATAACAGCTCTAATGGGGGCTGCAGGCATAGAGGTAGATAAAGGCCGTGTGAAAGCACTGATATCCGCTCTTAGCGGTGTAAACATAGATGAAGCGATTGCGCAAGCACAGCCGGTCTATGCTCCTGCGGCAATGGCACCACCCGTGATGCCAGCAGAGGTACCAGTACCAGAAGCAAAAGAGGCGGAGAAGAAAGAGAAGAAGGAGAAGAAGGAGAAGGAAGGGGAGGAAGGAGAGAAAGCAGAGAAGACGGGCATGCAGGGGCTTGCTGCGCTATTCGGCTAAACCTCTCTTTACATTTTTTCTTTTTAGAAAGAAGAAAACTAAGCCCTTACTGAGCCCTTCAGGTAAGCCCCTCCGGTAAACCCTTTCAGGGTTTTCGGGGACGTGGGCGGAGCCCACGATGCGGGGGCACGGGCAGAGCCCCACATAAGAAAGGGTATGCTCCGGTAGTGTAGCTCGGCCAATCATCTCGGCCTTTCGAGCCAAGGACTCGGGTTCAAATCCCGACCGGAGCAATTTTTATATCTTTATCCTGCCCATAATTAGCACAATTATGCATTTCGAAGCGAGATAGATAAGATAGCGCAGTTTTACTTTTCGCAGGTGTTAAAAAGGTAGTTGTTACAAGCTTTAAGACAGAAAAAAACTATCAAGAGAGGGGGCGCGAAGAATAAATGGAGATAGAAGAACTGTTAGGGATTTCGTCAGAGATACGAGATTCTATAAGAACCTACATGTCAGAAACGGCAGACCATGGAGAGATAGTAAAGAGGAGGGAGAGGGACGTAACGAGGAAGATAGACCTCTTTGCGGAAGAAGCGCTGGAGAATGCCTTACAGAGCCGCAACCTCTGTGCGAGGATAATATCAGAGGAATTAGGCGACCATGTATCTCCAGAGGAGGGTGATCCGAAATTCACGCTCATCTTTGACCCTATAGATGGGTCTACCAATGCTATCCTTGGTCTCCCCTTCTTCTGCTCCTCTCTTGCGTATTCACCGAATTCGGAGCATGTTACTTTTGATGACCTTCAGGCGAGTGTCGTTGCAACCATCTACGGGAAGACCTATTATGCGGTTAAAGGCGGGCATGCCTATGTAGATGGTAAAAGGCTGCCGCGTACGGTGAGAGGAAAGACCAAACGCGTTTTCTCTATCTATACCTACGGGGCGGATTCAATTCCTGAGGCAGTGATGCACTTTCAAACGGAGAATAAGAATGTGTTAATTCGTGTGCTGGGCAGTATAGCACTGGAGCTCTGCTTAGTTGCGGAAGGTGCATTGGATGCAGTAGTAGATGTACGTGACTTAATAAACGGCTATGACATTGCCGGCGCCTCGCTCATCTTAAAAGAAGCGGGCGGCATGATAACGGATTTGAAGGGGGATGAGTTTGGAACCGAGGTAGGGAAGACCGAAAGAATTTCCCTTATCGCGGCGTTAGAACCTGAAATCTATCACCGAATGCGTGATATGATGGTGTAACATGCGAATAGCGATCTTAAAGAAGGACAAGTGCCAGCCGAGGAAATGTGCATCCGAATGCATAAAATACTGTCCGATGGTGCAGACAGGAGCAGAGACGGTCGTTGTGGGTAGCGACGGGAAGCCGGTAATATCAGAGGATTTGTGTGAGGGATGCGGGATCTGCATAAAAAAATGTCCATTCTCCGCCATCTCTATAATAGGCTTACCGGAGGAGCTTAAGGGTGAAGAGGCGCACCGATATGGTGAAAACGGGTTTGTCCTTTATGGAATGCCTATTCCACGAGCGGGGAGGATAACTGGGCTGTTAGGAGAGAATGGGATAGGGAAGAGCACGGCGATTACGATATTAGCAGGGTTGCAAGTGCCGAACCTTGGCAATGTAACTGCTGAGGTGAGCTGGTATGAGATAATAAAGAGATATTCGGGGTCTGAGTTACAGAATTACTTTGATAAACTGTCAAAAGGGAAAATTAGGGTGGCTTATAAGCCGCAATATGTAGATGCAATACCGAAATTCTTCGAGGGCACAACGTACGAGTTACTGGAACGTACGGATGAGACCGGGGAATCAAAACGGCTGATAAAGGCTTTTGAGCTCGAAGAGGCCATGAAGACGGATATCAAGGCGCTCAGTGGTGGCGAGCTACAGAGGGTCGCGGTAATCGCGTGTATGATCCGGGATGCTGATTTTTACTTCTTAGATGAGATAACACCGTATCTGGACATTTATCAGCGGGTGCAGGTGGCAAAGGGGATAAGGAAGGTTTTGGAGGAGAAGGCCGTGGTCGTGGTAGAGCACGACCTCGCCATCCTGGATATGCTCGCGGATTATGTGCATCTCCTCTATGGCGAGCCCGGTGGCTATGGTGTTGTTACCCTGCCAAAGAGCACGAATAGAGGGATAAACGAATATTTGAGTGGATTTTTGCACGCGGAGAACGTTCGGATAAGGGATAAACCGATAGAATTCAGCGCTCATCCTCCGAGGGAGAGACAGGAAGAACGAACTGTTTTCATCGAGTACGATGGTTTTGAGAAGAGATATGGCGAAGATGGATTTCTATTGGAGGCGAAGCCAGGCAGTATAGGGCTGGGGGAAGTTGTGGGCATAGTCGGGAGAAATGCTACTGGTAAAAGCACATTTGTGAAAGTATTGGCAGGCGAGACAGAGCCGACTGCGGGGAGCATATCATTTGATATTACCCTTTCTTACAAGCCGCAATATATAAAGCCCTTACAGGGCTTGGGAGGTCGTGGGGCGGAGCCCCACAACGGCGAGCTGGATATGAAGGTAAAGGACTTCATCTATTCGCTCAAGGAAGGCGGGTTAACGGAAGCTGATGTCATTGAAGTGCTCAATCCATTAGGGATACCAGAGATAGAAGAAAAGAGTTTAAAAGAGCTCAGTGGTGGTGAATTACAAAGCGTGGCGATAGCAGCGTGTCTCTGCCAGGATGCCTCATTATATATGCTGGATGAGCCGTCAGCACATCTCGATGTGGAGCAGAAGGTGCGGCTGATAAAGACCTTGAGGCGGTATGCGGAACGAAGAGAGGTATCAATGATGATTGTTGACCATGACATCTACTTGATCGATTTGTTAAGTGATCGGTTGATGGTGTTCAACGGTGAACCGGGGGTGCGAGGGGAGATAAAAGGTAGTTTTGAGATGCGTGAGGGCATGAACTTGTTCTTGAAGGAGTTGGGTGTGACCTTCCGGCGTGATGAAAGCACGCTCCGACCACGGATCAATAAGATCGGGTCGGCAAAGGACCGTGAGCAGAAGGAGAAGGGGCAGTATTATTATTTGTGAGGCTTAGAGTTCCACACCCAATCTGGCAGCGATTATCAGATAAAAACCCGCCAGCCCTTTCCAGTTGCCCCATCGCTCAGCTATCCTGCGGGCCTCTTCGCCAGAGATGTTTCGGCCGTTACACTAGTAATGCGCGATATGTCTTCGTAAGCCGAGGTCATCTGCGGGTAACACCTCTAATTTATTCATCCCCCGTAGCATGGTGAGTTCCGCGGTCCAAACTCCAATTTCCTGTATCTATCTTACCGAGTTCTGTAATTCACTACAGCTTTTAACCCTGTGTCACAGTAGATAGCACAGCATTGTCACCGTAGTTCAAACATCCTGTGCACCCTCTAGTTTTAAAGGGTTGGGGTGTGAATAAAGAGATAGATACTATGCTTTTGATTTTTGGATAGTAAGTAAGAGGAAAGTTTACCTCTACCGTTCCACTACTTCTTCCTCCGCGCCTTCTCGGCAAGCCCTGCTGCTCGCTTCTCTTGCTGTAGCCGGTGTATCAAATCCGCACCTGACTTTTCTATCAGTTTCGCTTCTATATAGCCCCATTCTATGGCACGTTCAAATACCTCTTTTCCAGAATCAGTATGAATGATAACCGTTGATTTCCCGGCAGGTGAGCCGATATGTCCAACGCTGATGTCTGAAAACAGCCCGGTGAAATCGGCGCAGATCTTGCATCCCTCTCGCTTATAATACTCTATTTCGCTTAATTCTGCATGTAACAGCTCCTTATCGCTGGCATACACATGCAGACCATCCTCCCGAATGTCTAATTTTGTTATCTCACCACGAGGTATGCCATGCTCGCGTTCAAGATACTCCTTCACTAAGGTATCGTACGAATAAGCCCCCGGACAGAACAGAGCTATTCGTAACCGCACAGTGGACGAGAAATTATGGGCATTGTGCGTACCACGGCCGACCTCGAGCATCTTCTCATAGCCCGCCATCTGGCACGGCGTTCCTACCAGGGCGACGCTCCAGAGGCCGTAGTTCAAAATAGCATCTGCTACACCAGTCAGTGCTGCTGCTGACCCATAGGTGCCGCCCGCACCCTCTATCAAACGTGACTTATTCATTGCAACACGCACCTCAGGCATCAATCCTCCCTTATCAGTAACCGTTATACAGCCCTCGACGATCGCATCATCAAGTGCAGAAACGAGTAACGAAAGAAGCGCACCACCATTGTGGCACACGCCCCTTATCGCGTCATCTTTACTCACCACTTCATAAATCTCTTCCCATCGTTCCTTTAACACCGGCTCCTCGACCCGAGGGCATTGATAATAGCAGTAGCCACACGTCGGCGGGCACTGCGGCCCCTCGCTTAGCACTGGTCTTCCGGTAGAGAAAAAGCATGATCCACAAGCCGGTGAATACTGCTGCCCTTCTCCTATCACCGGTCCCCCCTCAGAAAAGTCCATACTGAGATAGCCGTAATCGAGCAACCTGCAGGTAGCAACGCAGCAACCGCAGAGTGCACAGTTCCCTTTTTCCACCACTTCACGCTCCAAATCGCTGAAATCCTTTCTCCTTTCCATTTTCCAAACCCTTCCTTTGCCTCGTTTAATTGATACCATAACCATGCCTCTCGGCATATAAAAAGGTTCAGTTCGGCTCCGGACTGGACGGTTACTCTTTGAGAGCGGTTTCGCATGTGCCAAAAGTTTAATATACCGAAGGCATACGTAAGAAGTATGCAAGAGAGAAGGGTATCAGAGGTTATTGTGGATCAACTCGCTGCGTGGGGAGTGGAGTACATTTTTGGGCTCCCTGGCACGACGTGCCTGGGTATCGTGAATGCGATACGCAAGCACGACAAAGTACAATTTATAAAGGTGCGACATGAGGAAGCAGCCGCGCTTATGGCATCCGCATACGCCAAGCTGACAGGGAAGGTCGGTGTGTGCGTAACGATCGCGGGACCGGGCGCTACCAATTTGATTACCGGGCTCTACGATGCGAAGATGGATCGTGCCCCTGTTGTAGCGCTCACTGGTCAAGTTAAGCTCCAGTATATAGGGCCGGGGAGCTTTCAAGAGATTGACCAAGACGTCCTTTTCAATTCCTTCTGCAGCTTTAATAAGACCATAAATTCCAAAGAGCAAACCATTGAGCTTGTGACCCTGGCGTTAAAGCATGCATTGGTAGAACGGGGCGTTTCCCACCTCACCATTCCAAACGATGTCCAAAAAGAAGCGCTTGAAGCACGTATAGAACCACTGAACGGGCGAATACCTGATTTCCGCATCGTGAACACCGACCTCATCGAACGTGCCGTGCGGCTAATCGATGAAGCTGAGCACCCCGTGATAATCGCGGGCTGGGGAGCACGGAGTCATGGAGATACACTCTTAAAGCTCGCCGAACGGATAAAAGCGCCTATAATAACCACGTATCGTGCAAAAGGTGTCGTTCCTGAGGATCATGACCTTGCGCTCGGCGTACTTGGCGATGTTGGTACTCCTATGGCACGAAGATTTGTCAATGCTGCTGATTTACTCCTGGTTTTCGGGTCTTCGTACTCCGAGAAGACGAATATTCCACGGAAACAGAGCATTCAAGTGGATATCGATCCCATGAACCTCGCCAAGGAGTTCCCGATAGACCTCCCTATTTTGGGTGAGTGCGGCGTGGTCCTCACAAGATTACTCGAGAGGGTAAAAGAACGGGAGAATCAACGGTTATTAGAGGATGTGAGAAAGGAGAAGGAAAAATGGTATGCGCAGCTTGAGAAAGAGGCTGATGGGAGAGCTGCACCGTTACGCGGTCCGTTTATCATGAAGGTGTTGCGCGAGACCATGGACCCCATGGCGATCATCACTGTAGACGTTGGTGACAATAGCTTCTGGTTTGGCCGCAATTTTGTGATGAAACAGCAGAGACTGCTGATGTCTGGCTATCTGGCTACTATGGGATTTGGTCTGCCAGCCGCTATTGCCGCCAAGTTAGCGGTTCCCGATAAGCAAGTGGTGTGCATCACTGGCGACGGTGGCTTTGCACAAGTTATGGGCGATTTCTTAACGGCCGTCGAACATAACCTGGATATTATTGTGGTAATCTTAAACAACAAAGAGCTGGCGATGATAAGCATGGAGCAGAGGATGGAAGGGTATCCAAAGTTCGCGACTGAACTGAAAAATCCGAACTTCGCCGAGTACGCTATATCGAGCGGCGGCGTGGGATTCAACGTACACAAGCCGGACGAGTTGAAAGATGCGTTAGAAGACGCGATAGCCGCAAAGAAGCCTGCCATCGTGGACGTCGAGACTGACCCTAAGCGATTTTAGATGAAACCATGGACCATAAAGAAGATCCTCTTTACGCATTGGGCGGAAAAAAACTTGGCGAGCATACCTTGCAGGTGGGAGCAGTGCAAAAGGGTGCATTTGCCGGTGTATTTTCGTTCCGCTTGTTCGTTAAAGAGCATACCATCGTGAGCGGGTTATATTATACCGGAAGTAAGTGGATCAGACCCTGGATGGAGATTGATTATACGCCGGTTACTGGTTCTGAGATGGACAGCGTAGGTGAAGCGCTTTTTCAACTTCTATCAGAGTTGATTCCTCCGGGCGGGCACCTGTCGGTATCATATTTGGATCATAAAGTGACTGCGCGTGCGTTGCTTGTCGGCGTGCCACCGGCTGCAACGCCATTGGGCTATCTCCTGTGGCGAAGTGGATTTCGGTGGTTCAAAGATTGGTACTTCGCGGAAGGCTGGAAAGAGGGTGGGATAAAACTACAAGGTGAGAAACCACTGAATGAAGCACGTGCACGAGTGAATACGCAGAAGATCATTGATGAGGTGACCGCTTTTGTCAATAAAACCGGCTACTTGGAGCCTGAAATAGAGGAGGCATGCAAGCGGTTAGCGGTAAAGGTTTTGAAAGAGGTGGAAAGAGAAAAAGCCCGTGTTTAAC
>JACUTR010000082.1 GCA_014859735.1 Candidatus Methanophagales archaeon
CTTGGGATTTGGTAGTATTTGAAATTGGGATTTATTGTCCAGCTATACAAGTACACAGAACAAACTTATTTATTAGATGCCAGTTAATAAATCTAAGATTGGAAAAAAAGAAGAAGATGAGGGTACAGGAGCATGATTGAAGAGATAGGAAAAGTTGCGGGGGAGATATGGCATTTATTGGAGGAACGAGGTGAGATAAGCATATCCGGAGTGGCCTCAGAGATAAATGCATCACCAAGCACGGTTTACATGGGTCTTGGATGGCTCGCACGGGAGAATAAGCTCGAGTTTGTGAAAAAGAGCAGAGGAGTTTTCGTCAAATTGAAGTGAGAAGAGTTGAAGAAAGAACGAGTGCAAGCCGGATATTGACGCTCTCGTGGGAATATCCACCTCATAAAGTAGGGGGACTTGCGGAGCACGTCTATGAGCTGTCAAAGGCGCTAACAAGAAAAGGGCAGGAAGTGCACGTAGTTACCTTAGGGACTTTTCCTTACGAGGGAATTGGTGGCGTGTGTTTGCATGGAATTGCTATTGATACCTCGAGGCCTGATTTTATATCCCGTATGAATGAGGAGATGAAGAAACTTGGCGCCTCGATTATTGAAGCCCCGGACACTGATAGAGATATCATCATACATGCGCATGACTGGATGGTCAGTAGCGCTGCGATAGACCTGGCATTTGAATACCAAAAGCCACTGGTCTCAACGATACACAGTACTGAGTTCGGACGGTCACAAGGGATAAAGGAAGGATATCAGATGAGAATACATGAGCTGGAAGACCGGCTTGTAGGATTATCCGGGCATGTGATTGTGTGCAGCGAGAGCATGAGGCGTGAGATACAAAGCTTGTTCGGTGTCACGGAAAAGATATCCGTTATCCCAAACGGGGTCGATGCATCGAAATTCGATTTCTCCCTGGATAGTGCTGCGCTAAAAGAGCGATTTTGTGGCTCGAAAGGTTCAACGATGATCGTGTTTATCGGGCGACTCGTGTATCAAAAGGGTATAAACGTTTTGATAGGAGCAATGCCACGCATTTTGGGCTCGTGTTCACGGGCACATGGTGACGTGAAACTCCTGATTGTAGGAGAAGGACCGATGAGGCCGCAGCTTGAGAGAGACGCTGTTTATCTCGGTGTCTCAAACCACGTTGTTTTTACGGGATATTTAGATGATTACACCGTCAGGAGTTTATTAAAAGCCGCCGATGTGGTTGTTCTGCCCTCCCTCTATGAACCTTTTGGCATTGTCGCCCTGGAGGCGATGGCTGCCCGGACTCCGGTGGTGGCATCAGATGTTGGGGGGCTTTCTGAGCTATTGGGTAACGGAGAAGGTATAAAAGTGCCACCGGACAATTCTGAAAGTCTTGCGGATATCATTATCAATATCCTCTGCGTGGACGACGAAAGACGAAGAATTGAGCGCGAGAAGATGGTCGCACGTGGGTTTCAAAAGGCGCTCTCGTTAAATTGGGATACGATTGCGGAGGCCACTATTGAGGTTTATGCACGGGTCTTGGCTAAGACTCGGCCTATTCCGCAGCCCGCAGGATGGAAGAAACCAGAAATAGGCATAGAAACAAAAGAAGGTGAGATCGGGAGATATTCGTATTCGTGAAGAGCCCTTTTTAGCAAGGCGCTTTGAAAACCCTTTGGCAGGGTCTTTCGAAAGGTTTATTTATAGCTACCACCAACCTAAATTTGTGCGGGCTAGCCTGGGGGGCTCGGCGTCCTCTGCAACTCGATATCGCCGATATGCGAGAGGCGAAGCTCGAGGAAGGCGCTGTAGCCATCAACTTCAGCTCAAGGTTAGACGAAGACGCACCGTCCTGCGGGGTTGACGGTGGTATGATGGTTGGCTGGAGAGCTTGCTGCCATGCCTCCGCCACGGATACTGGTTTAGGCCCGGAAGGGAGCGGACTCACTGTGGACGTTGGCGCTCGGAGGGAAGCGGTGCCGAGAAAGACTTTGAGGGTCTGATTGAGAGCGAAGGTGTCGACCGAGAGCGTGCCCGCACAATCAAACTTTCTTTGAAAGAAAGTTTGATCAAAGAACCTTTTCGAAGGATTTCTCTTTTCCGTCACCGCTTTTCCTTTTTAATGTAAAAGAAAAGGGTTGATTTTTAGATCGGCTCAAGCCCTTTAACAAAAGCACGAAAGAGCATCAAAACGGGGATTATCTCCAGACGACCGATCCACATGTTTAATATCAGCATTACTTTCCCAATATATGACATCCCCGCACCGGTAATGCCCACGGACAACCCGACATTCCCCTGTGCCGATGCGACCTCAAATATAATTGCACTGAGCGTGTAGCTCGGTACTACGACGTACGACAATACCACCACTCCCGCAAACAAGAAGACAAGCCACAGAATAATAATCAAATTCGCTTCAGAGACAATCCTATTCGTTTGTTCTTCATCCAACAACCTATCCCCGAATCTAAATGGCTTGATCGCTCTTTTTGGCAAGAGAGACTTTGTTAATGACCAGCTCATCCCTTTCCACACGAGTACTGCTCTTATTAGCTTTATACCGCCTGCCGTCGAGCCTGCCCCACCTCCAATGAGCATCGCTATCGATACCATACCAAGCGCTGTTCCTGACCAGAGATGCACATCATAGGTCTGAAAGCCCGTGCAGGTGAGGCCCGAGATGAGTTGAAAGGAAGAGAACCGGAGAGAGCTCAAAATATTCCCGTAGAGGGAGAAATAGTTCTCAATAGTAAGAGGAATGAGCAATAAGAAGAGGGTAACAAAAAGCGCTCTGCATTGCATATCTTTTAAAAATGCTCTGAAGTGCCCTGTTAACACCTTGTAATGGATTAAAAAGGGGATGGCGCCAAGAATCATCATGGGCATGATTGCCAATTCGATCCACGGATTTCTGTAGAATGCCATGCTGTTCTCGGTAATGCTGAATCCACCGGTCCCTATCGCGGTCATTGCATGGTTTATCGCCTCCCAAAGGGCCATCCCGGCAAGATAAAATAAAATGATGCCGATAGAAGTGAGCAAAAGGTAAATCCACCATATTATTCGCACGGTGGATATAACGCTCGGGCGTATTTTCTCCTCCCTCGTCTCGGCTTTATACATCATGAAGGATCCTGTTCCTGGACGCGCGAGGATGGATACCATCAGCACAATCACACCGATGCCGCCCACCCACTGCATCAAGCTTCTCCAGAACTGCATGGTATGTGTAAGTGAGGAAGGATGCGCGACCATCGTCAATCCTGTTCCTGTCCAGCCAGACATCGCTTCAAAAAGAGAATCTAAGGGATTCATGCCTTCTATAAAGATAAAGAAAAGCGAGCTGATCGCCGGGACAACCAACCATGCCGAGGCTGCGGTAATCATTGCATGTTTCAACTCAGGCTCTTTTGCGTTCCTGCACGAATATCTGAGCAATAAGCCGAGACAAAGGGTAAGAAGAGCGGTGAAAAACAATATTTTCAGCACCTCAAACTCATTAAAAATATAAGAGACGATCATCAGCACCAGCATCAGTAATCCAAGAATAACCAAGATACTGCCAAGGTCTTTAAGCACGGTCTTCAGGTTTGAAAACACTTCCCCATCAGCTCCTGCATGACAAAACTTAAGCCTCGAATTCTCTTTTCTCCCCCTTTATTTTAGTCTTGTCCTTGTTTTGTAAATAAATGAAATCATAATATTCCGCAGTTATATAACTTATATACCTTTTTAATGCCCCTTACTCTTTGATAGAAAATGGACAAAAAGATTTTATTATTAAAACGTGGATCGCTTGAACGTGCCAGCAGGTGCTCGCAACGAATTCAAAAGTTGTATATATAGTGTAACAGGTTATAATAAAGTGTTATGGGGGAAGAAAGAGAGAGAGAGGAGATAGAAGGAAAGAGGGCTGAGGATTTGCTGATCCTCGCGGAGGAATATCTTGCGGAAGGGCGATATGAGGAAGCAATAAAAATCTACAAGGAGATCGTAAAGGGAGAGCCAACTCTTCCTACGCTGGCCAAGGCTTGTAATGATTGTGGTGTCACTTACGCGAGCTTAGAGCAGTATGACGTGGCGATTGGATTCTTCACCACCGCACTGAACCTCAAGCAGTATCTTATGGATGAAGGGATATCGGCTTACTATAATCTCGGGCAGGTTTACAAGATGATGGGGGATGAGGAGAAAGCGGAGCACTGTTTCAGGCGCGGGGAGACGTTAAAGCGAGAACATAAACGCCGGGATGAGGAGGCACAACGTATGTTCTCTTCTGTTCTGTAAAGCTTCGGCTCTGAATAGCCCAAAGAAGGGAAATAGGCACGCTGAGAATAACCAATGGGGATTGGCGGTTTCGAGGTTTCCTAAGCAATACGAATACTTTTTATTACTGAATGATAGTAAAGGAGAATAGGGAGTGGAGAAGATGGAGAAGATAACCGTAAGTTTGATAAAAGCGGATGTAGGAGGATTTCCAGGGCATTCGACGGTACGTCCCGAGCTCAAGGAGAAGGCACGGGAGCAGTTGGAGAAGGCGAAAAAAGATGGCCTGCTTGTGGATTATCATGTCTTGAATGCAGGTGACGACTTGGAACTGGTGATGAGCCACCGGAAAGGAGTGGATGCGGAAGAGATCCATGGATTAGCCTGGAGAGCATTTGAAGAGGCGACGAAGGTAGCGAAGGAACTCAAGTTGCACGGTGCGGGACAAGATCTGCTGGTGGATGCGTTTAGCGGGAACATACGTGGCATGGGGCCCGGAATAGCGGAGATGGAATTCACGGAACGTGGATCTGAGCCAATCGTTGCGTTTATGATGGACAAAACAGAGCCTGGCGCGTTTAACTATCCCATCTACAAGATGTTTGCAGACCCGTTCAATACCGCCGGGCTCGTTGTAGACCCAACCATGCATGATGGGTTCGTGTTTGAGGTGTGGGACATAAAGGAGAAGAAGCGGGTATTTTTAAAATGCCCCGAAGAACAGTATTCTTTACTCGCATTGATAGGCGCGAAGAGCAAGTACGTGATAAAGCGGGTATATCCAAAGGAGACGAGTCCAATGCCGAAGGATGAGCCTGTGGCCGTAATAAGCACGGAGAAATTGTTCTTTACCGCGGGTAAATACGTGGGTAAGGATGATCCTGCCGCATTGGTGCGAGCCCAATCGGGCTTGCCAGCGTTGGGTGAGGTTTTAGAACCGTTTACCATGCCTCATCTCGTCAGTGGCTGGATGCGTGGTTCACATAACGGACCGCTCATGCCGGTTCCTTTCATCTATTCGAAATGCACGCGGTTTGATGGCCCGCCTCGAGTTGTTGCTGCAGGATTCCAGATAAGCCATGGGCGGTTAGTGGGGACTGCGGATCTGTTTGATGATCCTGCGTATGACCTTGCGAGGAGGAAAGCGGGAGAGATAGCTGACTACATGAGAGCACATGGTCCGTTCGAGCCGCATCGGCTACCCGTGGAGGAGATGGAATATACCACACTGCCTAACGTGTTAAAGAAGCTTGAAGGGAGGTTTGAAGCGACGGAGTAAGTAGAGGAGGAAAACTCAAGGAGGAATTTGATATCTCCATGACAGCACCGGATGCGATGATATACGCGTAGTTTTTAGTGCTTGTACAAACGAAGTCCTTAGTTTCTCCTCTCTAAAAGAAATAGAAAAGAAAGAATGACACGAACCTTTAAAGGGATCGAGATAGAGGGCAAAAAAGCATACGCATTATTTGATACCGGCTCGCTCAGGTCGTACATAAAAAACAACTCTTTCTTTTTAAAGAGCGCTTTATTACATGAACCTGTGTGAGTATAAGGATGGGGTGGAGATGAGATCATGAAGGTCGTCATTTCGTTGGGCGGCATATTCTTCTCGGACGCTGAGAAGCTAAAGAAAATTGCCGTGGTATTTGACGAACTTGCCCAGTCGTACAATCTCTGCGTAGTGACCGGCGGTGGCGAACGGGCTCGTGAGTATATCAAACTCGCACGCGAGCTGGGTGCGAACGAAGCGCTCTGTGATTATCTAGGAATTGCTTTGACCCGAATCAATGCGAAATTGCTTATTGCCGCGTTAAAAAATGCGTATCCGGAACCTTTTTTGGATTACAAAGAAACTGCACTGGCTAAGGCGAACGATACTGGTAAAATAGCGGTAATGGGTGGCGTAAGCCCTGGGTATACCACTGATGCGGTCGCTGCGATCCTCGCGGAATATGTGAATGCAGACCTCCTTCTAAATGTAACATCGGTCGATGGGATCTACGACGCCGACCCTCGCAAATATCCGGGTGCAAAGAAATACGATAGGCTCTCACCAAAGGAACTCGTAGCCCTTACCATGAAGGAGGAACTCAAAGCAGGCTCGAGGATCGTTATCGACCCGGTTGCCGCGAAAATAATAGAACGAAGCGGGATAAAGACTATCGTTATTAATGGAAGTAATCCTCAGAATATTGTAGATGCGGTTCATGGGAAGCATCAGGGCACTGAGATTGTGTGATATTTTCTCAACTTTATCGGATTTTTTTGCTTTATTCCGCGAATCAAACAGTCATATCAAATATTTTCCCATGCGAAGGAATCGAAAAACTTTTATGCACTTAAGACAAAATTTTCTCTGGTTACAGGCCCCGTATCTTAAGGATGGGGTATGTGACTTATATATGAATCCAATATAAATTAAGGGGGGTGATAAAATATGAAAAAGAAGACCTTAACAAGCTTAATAGTCATGGTAGCAATATTATTGTTTGTGATGTTTGCAGGGTGTGTTGAAGAAGGAGGAGAGACTGCAAAACCAACAGGTCAAGCTGAAAAAGTAACAGAGGAAAGTAAGCAAATGGAACTATTAGCAACAGCAGTATCAGGCTCAGTAATGACAATGGCTAAGAATTGGGATGCAGATGCGGAGGATGATGGTATTGTTGTTTATCCAGACTTAAAGGATAGTTCGGGTGAAACTGTAAAGTTCGAAGGTGTAGAACTTCCAGTTGAAGTAAAGATATACACTACAAAATATACCCAAGACTTCAAAGAGGTAAAAGACAGGTTGGTTTACACTGGTACGGCAACAATTGACAGCTGGAAGGATGGAAACTTCCTGTTCGAAGGTGGTATAAAGATACCATTTGAGGATATAAACACAGTGCAGTCTGACGAAGATTACGGCTGGGTA
>JACUTR010000083.1 GCA_014859735.1 Candidatus Methanophagales archaeon
TTTAGTTGTGGGTGTATTCTATTTGATTTGTGGGTAATTGTTGGACAGCCTCTACTATTTATAAAACTCTCTATTTTTACTTCTAAAAATCCAATAGATTTAGAATTCGTGAGGTATTTCCCCAATTCTTCAGCACGTAAAAATTAGTCATTACATCAAGGTACGAATGAGATAGAAACTATGCCCTCCTGTGGCTTATTTTGACTTGCTACTGCCATCAAATAGAAAAATATTTAATTAACCGAAGACTATCTCCGAAAGTCAAGAATAAAAGTATTTTTATTAGCAGAACCATCTATCTTCGGAGCAGAAGGATGGTATGGAGGATGACAAAAGCATGAGCGACGAGATAGAAATGATCTTACATCCAAGACCGAGTGCGATTGTAGCTGCTCTGTATACACTTCGCGACCTGGATGTCGACGTTGCCGTTTTGCATGGCCCTGCAGGATGCAGTTTCAAGCACAGCAGACTGCTTGAGGAAGATGGTATGCATGTTTTAACCTCAGCGATGAACGAGAGCAATTTTGTGTTCGGTGGACAGGATTCTCTTGTCACGGTGCTCAGAAAAGCGCTAGAGATGTTTCATCCTGAAGTGATCGGTGTGGTAGGCACCTGTTCGAGTATGATAATAGGCGAAGACTTACATCAGGCAGTCGAAGAGAGCGGAGTAAGTACAAAATGTAAAGTAATAGCGGTGAACGTGCATGCAGGATACCGGGATAATACCGTGGGTGTCATCCTAACCTTAGAATCAGCGTATAAATCAGGATTGATCAGCAAAGAGGAGTTTGAGCGGCAGAAGAGCATGCTTGAGGCGGCAACGAGGTTAGAAAAAGAAGTTGGAGCTGCCAGCAAGAGCTATATCCCACCATCAAAAGGTGATTCGAAGATAGATGTTGCGAAACGGCTGCTTGAGCTTATACGTGCAGACAAAAAGGGTGTATGCGTTTTAAATGCGAAAAAGGAAACGGTTTTCATGTTTGCCGATATCTTAAGAGCCGTTAATAAAGTTGCTGATTCGTCACAGATCATTAACATCGCTAACCTTGACACAAAGGTAGGATTGAAAAAGATTAGAGGCTACTCGATGAAGATTCTGGACGAATTAGCGGCTGACGATATTATAATAGACCATATAATTGGCGGGTTGGATGAATATCCTGTTGCCGGGGAGCACGCTGCCGCTTTAATTAAGGACTCTTATTCAGTGTATGATTTTGCTGTTTTGTTGGGCATTCCTCATGCCGTGCCTTTAAAAAAGTATGGTATACAAATGGAGATATTTTCGGTTACTAACGGCCCCAGAACAATCGAACCGTTAAAATGGCTGGGGCACGACCATGCGGTGCTTGAAATCGATCTCCATCCCAAGACAATGGGTGCTACCGGTATTATACCTTCGGAATTCGGTGATACGCTGTTGAAGCTGAACTCATTGCAAGTGCGAGAATGAAGAGGAGACTTTTTGGGTACTATCACACGAAGTAGATATAATAAATACGCACCTGCATCGCCAACTTCAACCCCGCCACCTGTATTCTCAGATAGGGCATTAAAAAGAAGAACTTTAAACGGTTATCGAGAAACGGTTAATGGTTAAAAAAAAGTGGGGGGGTGTTATTTTTCCAGTAATGGCAGAACCAGCGGAATATAATTCCCCCGCTATTCTATAGAGTTCAGACTTTTTATTTCTTCCTTATACTTTTTCATAACAAAATAAAATTTATTAGTGCAAATCCTTTTTGCTAAAATCACGAGGGAGCGAAAGGGGGTAAGAAGAAGAAGATGAAAAAATTTGGTTTCGTGGTGATGAGGAGCATTGTTGTCGGTATGTGTACCGTAGCATTGACATTCGGAGTGGCGGTTATCATCCCGGTCTGTGCGGATTACGCGGGGGATCGCCCCTTAACAACCTATACGCATGAAAAGATCCGTGGAGATTGGAGATATACGATTGGAAATAGCGAATATATCGGCGAAATAGCACCCGGGGATGTGTATTATGTCTCTTTTGAGCTCGATGTTCCGGAAAGCTCGAGCGTAAAGCTAGCGAGCTTGTATGCATACTGGAGAGAGAGCCATGCGGGAGAAGAGGGTGTATATCCAGAAACGGAGGTTACCTTCGATGGACATGAAGTAACGGTGGATAGGGAATATACTGATAGAAAAGGCTCCGGGGATGATGACTATCCCGGTGGAACGTATTGCTATGATGTTGCCGAACATATATGGCGAAGCGGGGCATACACCGTGGCGGTTGAGAATACTGCAGCAGAATCCAGGAGCTTTTCGATGGTAGGACTCGTTCTTGTGGTGATCTATGAGGATGAAAAAGGGGAAGAGCTTGAATACTGGATAAATGAGGGCTGTGACATCCTGGATATGAAAACTATTGGGCATGCTGAAGACGCGGTTACAACCGCTCAGTTTAGTGGGAAAATAGATCGCGATATTGATAATCTAAAGAGTGCGACATTGTTGACGATCGTTCCCGGCGGTGATAAGGGTGAAAACACACTCGTGTTTAACGAAGGGATCTGGGATCGTGTTTATGCCGGAGACCCGTATGATGAGCTTGCCATTGATGCGCGGGATGTTACCGGTTACCTAGTAGCGAAAGATAATACGGTGAAGATCGTGGATGCCGGAGACTATCTGGTACCAAGTGGTGCGTTCTTGATTTTGAGGTATAAAGAGGAAGAAGAGAAGCCTGCTCCTGGTAGTACACCGACACCAGCGCGCTCTCCTACAGCTACGCCAACCCCTGTGGCAGCTACGCCAGCGCCTTCTCTATCTGTAACCACTACACCAGGGCCTGAAACATCAGCCTCACCATCTTCTCCTCCTACACCGACCCCATCTGGCTTTGAAGCAGTCTTTGCAGGTGCTGGTCTTTTAGTTTTAGCCGTATATCTCGCAAGGAGGAAGAAATGAGCGCAAAAGGTGTTTTTCGAGCTTTGTTTTTGGTCGCCTTGCTGGTAATCCTCCTTTCAATTACATCCGCATCAACGATAAATCGAACCTATACCGAGGCAGGTGGCGAAATAACGTGCGATAACGAAAGCTTAGGCAGCAAAAAATATATAAAAGACGAAATAGAGGCAGGAAAGCCTATAATTGTGGTCTACAAGGGGGAAAAGATACGATTCAGAAACAGCACGGGTTACAATATGACCGGGATACGAATAGATGGGAAATTCACTTCTACCGGTGTTTCTTCAAGCAATTTCAAAACTTCTCGTATTTCTGAAGAATGGGATACCGAGGGGAAATATGAGGGATATTATCGGTTCTCAGACAGTGGTGGTAATGAAACGTATTTTGATAGTGGTACGGACAATCAAGGCTGGCTCTCGCTCGATACCCATACCTTCAGATTAGAGTTATACCCAACGGACAAAACGTATGCAGGTGGCTCCTTGAATCTCAGGATCGAGTCGAACAACAAAGAAGCGGGCTTCATGAAGTTCCGCATCGAATCCCAGGGACATTCAATACGAGACGTTCACGGTAGGGATATTTACGAGATACCGATCGAGTATAGAGAGGAGACGATCTTCTGGAATATCTCCGAAGCTCTTACCGGCGTTGCTCGACAAGATGGAATTATCGTGCTGAATATGTCCGGGTTAGACGTTGACGAGGGGAGATACACAATAATACTGGAGGATTTTGCAACCGGGGTTGAGAAGAAGCTAAATTTTGAGATTAAAGCACGGGAGATCGAGATAGAAACGAGTGACACAGTCATAACGGGGCAGATTGCAGAGATCATCGTAAAGAGCGCATTTTCAGGAAAGGAGGTAAGACTGTACATAGATGGTGATCTTAAGGAGAATGTCACACTAGACAAGGAAGGCGAGAAGATGTTCAGGTGGGATACATCAGGCGTTCAGGTGGGGAAGTATAATATAAGAATAGAAGTTGACGTGGATGGGGATAAGGAAGTGGCTTCGAGATATATCAACGTCGTGGAAGGCGAGGTATCAATCGAGGTATCGAGTGATACCGTACTGATAGGCGATCCCTTAAAGATCTCCGGGCGATCAAATTATGGTAGTTATGCGGTGATCGTGATCGACGACGCGTATATGGAAAAAGTGAAGATTACCCGGGGGAAATTCGAGTATGAGTATAAAACGGTGGGGGAGTTCGAGGGGACGAAGAAGATCGAGGTATTCATCGATGCACCGGTTGAGTTTGGTACTGGCGAGGAGGTACCAAAAGAATGGAAGATGAGAAATGGTGCTGATGCCGATGCAGCATTTACGTTGATTGAGTCAAAGGTGCTCACCTTGGATTTACCGGCTGTCATCGCAGCGGGTGACGATGTGGTGATACAAGGCACTGCAAGCGGTACTGATGCGGTATATCTCGTGGTGTTGAACGGCAGAGGAGAAGTGATAGTTCCGTATGAGGGCGTGGCAATTGCCACGGAAGTCCGGGATACCAGCTATGAAGCGAAGCTGATAAAACCTGATGTGGGCGTATATACCGTTATTGTGCTCCATAAAGGACGGGATGGTGTGACGGATGCGATACACAATGGAAGTTGGGTGATCGGTGAGGGATCGAAGACCCTGGATCTGAGGATTGCGATCGTTGAAGATGCGATACAAAGAGCTGGTAGTGATGATTTTTTTGTGAAGAAGGAGTTTAAGGTCGGTAACCCGGAGGTAAAACTCGCACTGGAAGATGCCACGTTTGGTGAAGATCTCACGATTGTGGCAACGACCAATCTGAAAGAAGGCACGATGGCATGGATCAGGATAGCAAAAGAGGGAAGTGAGGATAGCGAGATTAAGACGGTTAACGTGGAAAATGGGATGATAATGGCAGAATTTGATACCAATACCTTATCCGGTGGGAGATGGAACGTCAGCGTGAACATTCCCGATCGATGTTCGGATGAAGGAGTGATAAGTATTCAAGGACAAGCGTCCGTACCGGCATCCGCAGCAACTCCAATGGCGACGGTTATGTCAACTTCACCCCCGCCAAGTATATCAGCAGATGAAGAAGAGACAGAATTACAAATACCCGGGTTTGAACTTTCGAGTTCGTTAGCTCTGCTCAGTGCAGGAGCATATCTGAGAAGAACAAGAGGAGGAAGGAAGGGGCGGTTCTCAATCCCGCCCATACATACCGCTACCTCCCCCTTTTTCCAAACACGAATATGAATAGATACACTAGTACTGCTGCGGTTATCAGAAGTACTGCATCAAACCCTGGCACGGGAAGCTGTGACAAAGTTGATGCTGATGAGTTCTCTGGTTGTATCGTTGGTGTTGATTCCGGTAGCTGCTGAGGCGTTGTTGATGTGGGGGTAGCCGTTGGAGCTGGAGTTGGCTCGGTTCGAACCGGCATGACGATGTTTACCGTTGTTGTGTCCTCGTGCCCCTCACCGTCATCTGCCTCTATCGTATATTCACCGGTTAAAGCCTCGAACGTACTGAACGTGGCTTTGAATTTGCCATTCTCGACCGTTGCGAACTTCGTTCCGAGGTCTACCGGTCCCTTCACTTTGAGAATGATGGAGTGTCCCTCTCTGTTTGAGGTCCCGGTAATTACCAGATCACTGCCAATATCTACATCCGCAAGAGAATAGAGCTTTACTTCTGCTGTTCCGACTTTTATAATCAGTTTTTTCATGAAGTCGTCGCTGCCCGCGGCACCAATGGTTGCATCCCAGAGTGTGGCGTTTATCTGCTCCTGGGTCTTTCCTGCAAGCCTGAGGAGGTCACCACCGAAATACTTCGTTTTTATGCCGGTTAGTAAATCATCATCTCTAATCCCATCGTACACTTTGTTCTTTCCCGGGCTCAGCACGAACACGAGATGTGCTCCGGTATCAGCATCTTCGTTAACGTCAATGTCAATGGACCATGCAAAGTCGCTGCTTACCGATGCGGCTTCATAAATAATTCCACGAGGAAGTCCGTTATCTTCAGAATTCGTTGGATTCATTCCTTTTCCACCACCGCCTTTCGGCGCAACAATGATGATGTCAACCACTTTTGAGCCCAGTGCGGTGCCGCTGAGCGTAAAAGAGTCACCAGGTGGAACTAACGTAGCTGATGATTCAGCAGTTAAATCACCCGTTATCATCAATACCATAGTTGAGCCGTCATCCTCGACACCCGAAACATCTTCATCTTTGGAAAAGTCGCCATCTATAAACGCCTTTATCTTTATGCCGCCTTCGGTACCAGTCCCATGCGTAGCAGGAGTGGGTAGTTTTACTGCAAACTTACCTTTTGTATCAATCGCCGCATCAACCTTTACAACAGTGTCTTCGATGGCAATATCAACTGTCTTTCCTGTGTTTGCCGTTCCGTTGACTACGAGGTCAGCCCCTATTGCGCAGGTCTCAGGCATATAAAACGTAACCTTCTTCTTTGAGACTGATATGTCAACAGAATCTTCCGTTGCACTGTCCAGGTCCTTCACTTTCACCGTGTAAGAGCCTATTTTATCAAAATAAACGACGTATTCCATCTTACCGTCGGCGTCTATCGAGTCGCTGAAATTGCCAATTTTGGTTGACGCAGGGTTGTCATTTGTACCACCTGGGAACGTAGCATGTTCCGCACCTCTCTCTACAGAAATGGAAATGTTGCGGTCAGGCACGCCGGTCACCGTCAGCTTCACCTTCTCCGATAGCACCACTTCCGTCTTCTTCGCTTCTATCTTAAGCTCAGGGCTCACTATCTCCAATTTTACCTCGTCACTCTCCTTGCGCAGCCCCCGTGCATACTCCTCCTCTGTGGAGACCTTGAATTTATACGTTCCGAGCTCCCATCCAGCGGTGTTTATCTCCAGGTCAGAGACATGAGAGACATTAACTTTGTCGAAGACAGTGCCGTCTGCGGGATTTGTTCTCATTATATTTCCGCCGGGGTCAGTCACCTTCAGGGTTACACCGTCGTTCGGGTCTAAGGAAGAAGTAAACTTAACTGTGATTCGAGTGCCTTGAGGGATACTGGTCACGGTTGTAGTTCCCTTCTTCAGCTTTAGCTCCATGGTCGTTTCACCCACGCTAATCACCGTTGCATTACATCCTATGGCATCGGGTTCTCCCGTGGCATTATAATCACCCGTCTTTATCCCTGATATATCTATCCGCCCATTAAGGTCTGAGAACTTCACCT
>JACUTR010000084.1 GCA_014859735.1 Candidatus Methanophagales archaeon
TAAAGCTGATGATCGAATTCCTTTCCGAGCTTTCAGGTACCATCGAGGATGAAAAGGTAAGAGCATCGTTTCTCTCGATCATAGGCGAATATAAGAAATTGAGCCTCGCTTTTCTCCTGTTCCCCAAAATAATTGACCTTGTAAATGGGATGGATATAGAGGTAAAAGACGTAGAAGAAGTGGCGAAGGGGATCTCAATAAAACTGGAGGAGGTAACGGAGCGATGAAGATGAAAGAAGTAAGTAAAAGGGGTTGGGGTTTTATGGCGACATTCTTGACGGTTGTCCCTTTATTACTCATTTTGGCAGTTGCCGCCCCCGCTTCCGCTGCCGAGGGTCCCGCGGTTATGATTACCAGCTATACCGTGGAGCCTCAAGCGTTGATGCCGGGCGACACGGGCACGATTACCGTGACTATACAAAACACGGACACCCAAGCATCGAAGACGACGGTAGCGAGTACGACGAGTGGGGGTTATACCTCCTCTACTACGACAACCTCAACGATAAGCGCAGAGATAGATACGATACGGCTGATCAGCAGAAGCAGGGAGATAGAATGGTTGCAAGAAGGTACCACACGCACCGAATACCTCAGCGTTGGTGCCTTAGGGCCAGGTGAAAGCATAACCATCTCGCTACCCATAAAGGCGGGTGCCTATGCCCCTGAGGGCACGTATTTCCCTGAGGTATACATAGATGTAAGAAACGGGGATAATGTGCGTTTTCCAGTCCGTGTGAACGTGGACCGCAGTGAAGTAAAGCTACTTGTGAAGGATATTCCCTCAGAGATTTCACTCAGCGAGTCAAAGGGGATAGCAATCGTGGTGGCGAATAACAGACCTAATGCGGTGAATGGTGTGAATGTGTACGTGAAATCGAGCACCGATGACTTCGAATTCAAACCAGCGGGAATATTCATTGGTAAATTAGAAGCGTACGATAAAAAGGTGGTGAATTTCACACTTACCCCCCTCTTAGAAGGAGATAAAAACATCTATTTCGAAGTTGAGTACAAAAATGGCGATAATGTACATCACAGCAAGCTTACATCCTCTATAGTGGTAAAGAGCAGCTCAGACGTGAAGCTTATCCTGGTGAACGCACCTGAATCTGTGTATCAGGGTGAGGTTGCAAAGCTCGATTTTTATGTCGCTAACGGGATGACAAAAGATATCAAAGCGGTATCCGTGGTGCCTGCGATAGAAGGGCTCAAAATACTGCCTTCAGAATATTTCATCGGGGACATGGAAGCAGGAGATCTCTTTTCCGCTTCGTTTGATCTCCATACGACCAATTTAGAGATCGGAGAGATCGCAATACCCTTTAAACTGGTCTTCAAAGACATCGAAACGGAGAGGCAATACGAGATCAGCGGTTATACGGTGCAGGTTGAGGTCCGGCAACCGCAGAAGAGTGGGTTACCACCCTCGATGCTTGGAGGAGCTCTGGTGGGCATTCTGGTCATTGTAGCGGTCGTTCTTTGGATGCGGGCGGGGCGAAAACGAGCACGAGAGCGGAGGTTGAGCGCAAAGAAGGCTGAGAGTAATAAATGATTCGCACGGAACACCTGACGAAGATTTATCGGATGGGCGGAGCAGAGGTTTATGCACTTCATGACGTCAATTTAGAGATACAGGACGGTGAATTCGTCGCGATCGTCGGTCCTTCGGGCTCCGGCAAGTCCACGCTGCTCAATATGATCGGCTGCCTGGACAAACCCACGAGCGGTTCGGTCTTCATCGATGGTGTAGATACCGCTTGGTTAAGCGATAATGAGCTTGCGGAGATACGCAGGGAGAAAATCGGCTTTGTATTCCAGCAGTATAACCTCGTCCACACGTTAAATGCATTAGAGAATGTTGCGCTGCCCCTGTTCTTCGCCGGTATGAAGCGAGAGATGAGGATGGAGATGGCTAAAGAGAAGCTTGAAAGTGTCGGGCTTGGAGACCGCCTCTATCATAAACCTTCGGAATTGAGTGGGGGACAGCAGCAGCGGGTGGCTATCGCACGAGCGCTTGCAAATGATCCTGAGATCATCATTGGCGACGAGCCGACGGGAAACGTGGATACCACAACAGGAAACGCAATAATGGACATGTTGGAAGGGTTGAATAAAGAGGGACGTACGGTAATTGTGGTGACACACAATATCGAGATTGCAGCCCGTGCAGGGATAAGAAAGCGAATGAGAGACGGAAGGGTGCGCGATTGAGCTATGCGCGATAAATTTCTCCTGGCGTACCGGAGCATAAGGGAGAGAAGAACGCGGTCGATACTCACGGTGCTCGGCATTGCGGTGGGTATAGCGGCTATCGTTTCTTTGATGAGCGTTGGCTATGGTATGGAAGAGTCGATAACCGGCGAATTGACAACGTTTGCCGATCTCATCTCGGTGGTACCAGGGAAAATATCGGGGGCGACTTATGTGGAACAGGGCAGTTTCACCGATAGAGACGTGAAAGATGTGCAGCGGATAAGCGGCGTCAAGGATGTCCTGGCCATGACGTATGGCGCTACCGTGGTGGAGTATAAGGAGAAAAAAAGACCTATCATGGTCTTCGGCGGTGATACCAAGGAGCTGGGGAGCTTCTATGTGGAGCCGGTCGGGCTCAAGGAAGGGCGGTGGCTCAGGGAGAATGATTATAAAGCGTGCGTCATCGGAAACCGTGTCGCCACTGACTTCTTCCACAAGGAGATACACGTGAACGATAAGCTGATAATCAATGGCGAGAAGTTTATTGTTATCGGCGTTTTTGAAAAGGCAAGCACGCTGTACGCCACCGACGTCGATCCCCACATTTTTCTCACCCTACGTGCCGCAAAGGGCGTTCTGCAAACCGATGAGGTAAAGTACATCATGGTGCGGGTCTATGATATCAATGAAGCGGCAGCAATAGCAGAGCAGATTGAGGAGACGATCAATGATAATCATGGCTTGGACGAGTTCGCCAGCGCACTGACGATGGGCAGCATGCTGGAGCAAATAGGTACCGTCTTCAGTATACTCCGGGGCGTCCTGGTGAGCATCGCCGCGATCGCACTCGTCGTCGCTTCCATAGGCATCATGAACACGATGCTGATGTCCGTGATGGAGCGGACGCATGAGATCGGGGTGATGAAGGCGATCGGCGCAAAGAGCCGGGATGTGCTCTCGCTGTTCCTCTTGGAATCGAGTATTGTAAGTCTCGTCGGAGGCGTGGTTGGCTGCGTACTCGGCGTTATCCTCGCACGGATCATCAGTATTGCCGCAAGCTCGGCACTGGGAATCGAGTTTGGCGCGGTAATAAAGCCCGCGGTTCTCATCGGTGGCATTGCCATTGCGATTGCTGTGGGCGTTCTCTCTGGGTTCTATCCCGCGCGAAAAGCCTCGAGAATGAGTCCGGTGGAAGCGGTGAGGTATGAATAAACCTTCTTTCTAAAGAAAGAAGCTTTACCAAGAAAGATTATTTTTGCATAGCAAAAAGGGTGTTGAGCGATGAAGGATGCATTTCTGTTAGTATATCGGAGTATAAAGGAGCGAAAAGCCCGCTCTACACTGACGATACTGGGTATTACGGTCGGTATTGGTGCGGTCATCGCTTTGATCTCCCTCGGCTTCGGCATGCAAGCGTCAATAACGGAACAGCTCATCGAGATGGCAGACGTGATTATGGTAACGCCGGGGAGTGCGGAATTCGGGAGCTGGGGCGTTGTGGGCAGCTTTACCGACCGTGATCTGGCAGATGTGCGGCGAATTGGTGGCGTCAAAGACGCAGTGGCAATGCGGGGCGAGATGGAAGATGTGGAATTCCGGGGTGAAAAGCTCAGGATCCAGGTCGTCGGTATCGATCCGCGCGATATCGGCGCGGTCTTCGGAACGGCGATCGCGCTCCAGGAAGATGAGGGCATTGCGGGACGTGACCTCCGGGAGAATGACCGCCGGGCGTGTCAAATTGGGTACAGTATTGCCACGGATTACTTCGGCGAAGAGATCCGCGTGAACGACCGGCTCTCGATCAACGGGAGCAAATTCAGGGTTGTTGGGATCCTGGCGAAGCAGGGTGGCTTCAGGTCCGAGGTTGATACCTCCATTTACGTCACGACCAGAGATTCGATAACTATGCTGGATAACAAGGATATCTCCACCATCTTTGTACGGGTGTGGGATATCGGGGACGCGGAGCGAATCGCGAACGAAATAGAGGCACGAATTGATGAGAATCATAAATTGGACGATTTCACGTCTGCTATGACCATGAGCGGTGCAATAGAGCAGTTGGGGACCATTTTTGGGCTATTGCAAGTTGTTTTGATAGCGCTCTCCTCTATCTCACTTCTCGTTGCTGCTATGGGCATTATGAACACGATGCTGATGGCCGTGATGGAACGTACGCATGAGATCGGTGTGATGAAAGCAATCGGCGCAAAGAACCGGAATATCCTTACGCTCTTCTTGCTTGAAGCCAGTGTGGTGAGCGTAATCGGTGGTGTCTGCGGCTGTATGCTCGGCGTTATTGCCGCTCGGGCAATAAGTTTCGGGATACAAACGGCTTTCACGGTAGAAATAGCCGCGATTGTGAAGCCTGAAGTGTTACTCGGTGGTCTCGCAGTTGCTATTCTGGTAGGAATTCTCTCGGGGTTGTATCCCGCGCGCAAAGCGGCAAAGATGAGCCCGGTCGAAGCGGTGCGGTATGGATAACTGGTATTGTTTTTAAAAAAAAATTCCGGTTTTAACTGTTACGAAAATACCGGTTAAAAAAAGAAAAAAAGGAGAAATCAGGCACTCGGCTTCTCCATTAACTTCGACTTCTTCAGTATCTCTCCTGTCCTGGCATGGGGCATGCGAACCAGGCTATCTGACTGCTTTTCGATCTCCCGTGCCTCCTTGGCAAGCCGTGCCGCTTCGCTTATAAGCTCATGTGCCGCTGCCACCATGGGTATATACTCCTCGGGATTTTTCATCATGAAGCACCCCTTCACGTCCATATCCGCGACTTTCTCCGCCATATTGTATGCTGCAATCGCTTTTGCCTTCGCGTACGGATTTGAGAATCGTGCTCGTTCCACCGCGTTCTCGGCCGTGACAATGATCTGTGGTAATTTCACTGCTCCGCCTTTCTTTATCTGCTCGATAACACTGTCGAGCTCTTCTTGCACCAAGCGTGCTACACCGGTTATAGACAGGACGGAGAGGACATCGACATTAAATACGCTCATCTCAACGGGGTCTAAAAACTCTCTCCGCGCTCCTATCATCGGGTCGCCGGGGATAATAATGAAGCCAAAGCCCTCTTCCTTCAACTTATCTTTCGCCTTCATCGCCGGTGCGTCCGAGATCACAATGCACGGCTTACCCTTTGCCTTCACCATCTCACGTGCCTGCTTAGGACCTGGCAGTGCTGCATTCGGGCTGCTCACCACGACGAGATCCGGGTTCCATTCCAGTAAGCGAGCGGTGTCGGGCGCACTCTCCGGTGTCAACTTTGCCCCTGTTCCTAATACTCGAGCGTCAATATCCTCCCTGTCAGCTCGCTCGTCCAGCAACAAATCCACGATTCGTGAAGTCCCTATATTTCCTAATTTTACAAAGCCAATTTTTACTACCATCTAAGATCACGGTTTATGGTAAGGTAGCTACCAATATAAAACCTATTGTTTTTTTCTTAATGATGAGTGCGAAATGAAACTGTATGTCTACGATGCAGGGCAGTGCGACCCGAAGAAGTGCACGGCAAAGAAATTAGCACGATCTGGCTTGATAACATCGCTCAACATGATGCAGAAAATACCATATAAAACGATTGTGCTCGTTCCAATTGCGGGTAAGGCGCTCTCTCCGCCAGACAGAGCAGTTACGAACAGCATAACCGTTTTTGATTGCTCATGGAAGAAAATAGACGCTTTTGAGGATGTACTGATGCGCATGAAAAGAAAGAAGCGAGCCTTACCCTAACTGATAGCGGTAAATCCTGTAAATTATGGTAAGCCGTTTATTCTGAGCTCGGTTGAGGCTTTTGCCGCTGCTCTGTTCATCCTCGGTGAGAAGGAGCACGCCAAGTTACTACTGGACAAGTTCAAGTGGGGTGAGGAATTTCTGCGATTAAACGAGGAGAGGCTACTCGCATATGCGGGGGCGAAGGATAGCCGTGAAGTAATAGAGATGCAGAAACGGTTCATGGAAGAATCGAAAGAAACCGAAAATCCTAACAAAAGAATTATCTAAAATTATAGGTATATCCTTAAGTAATCCCAAAAATGGCCAGCTGTGATGTAGATGGAGAGCGTTTTCGCAGGACATACCATGCAGTACCGTTGGGCAAAGATGATGCGAAGGATATCTCAGCTCTTTACAAGGCGGTATGGCTGCACGCATACGAGTATCCGAAGGAATGGCGTGAGAAGCGAGCGATGAGCGAAGAGGGGATAAAGGAAGAGATGGACTCCGGCTATTTCTTCTTCGGGGTTCATATGGATGGTAAATTGGCAGGGGTATATAAAGCATCCCTAACAGAGCGGGGGTGCTACGGCGAACAACAGGCAGTTCTACCTGAATATCGAGAGCAGGGCGTGGCATATGCGATGTATGAGCAGTTCCTGGAGTTCGGGAAAGCGAACCAATGCGAGGTGAATTACGTGAATATTTTAGTGGGTAACAAGCCCTGTGAGCGTGCAATGAAGAGGTATAACTTTTACAAAACGGACGAGCCCTGGGAGCAAAGTAAAAGGATGCTCGTTCAGACCTACGAGCGAAAGGTGAATGACGATTGTTGAATGAAGGAAACGATTCTGACAACTAGTACAACGAAATCATGACCTCACCAAGGAATAAAAAGCAAAAGCCAGTAGCTTCATGGCTCGACTACGATTTCTTCACCGAAGAGCGAAAGGCGATAAAATCATTGACCATCATAGTGAGAACCGCTGGCTGTCAATGGCGGAACTGCACAATGTGCGGCTACTGGCACGAAGCCGCAGACGTAACGCAGGCGGACATTCTGGCTCAACTGGAACATTCGTTAAAAACCAGCCCTAATGAAGAGTTCATACTGAAGATCTTCACCTC
>JACUTR010000085.1 GCA_014859735.1 Candidatus Methanophagales archaeon
CAATTCCAGTTTTAGACATCAATAGAGAGTTAAGAAATCAAAGCATTCACTCAGAACCTACATATAAATTAATTAAATCTTCTAAAAAGCCTATTCAAATACTTAGTGAAGATGTTATACGATTAACTAACAATTTGGGCGAAATAGAAATAGTTCTACTTCATGATTTGGATGAAATGGGAGTAAAAAGGTTATTAGACGAAGCATATAAGACGGGAAACGTGGCTCTTAGGGTGCTAACCGAGACAACCCCGCTATTATTAGACGAAGCATATAAGACGGGAAACCCGCCTCTCGCTAGTTGGATGCTTTATGGAGAACTCTTGAGAGATGAAGTTCTAGAATGTATTCGTCAGATAGATTTAAAATAGAAAGTGGAGAGGTTGGGGTTTTTGGTTATAAATCCCTATCCGAGCTTATTTTTGCTGCGATTTCGTTTTGTGAGAAGCCTCTTTATTCCGAGGAACGTTGCATAGGATTGAGCACTGTTATCCCACGCGTTGCCGCTTCCTCTTCTATCTCCCCCTTTTTTCTCCTCCCCACACTTGATGCTATCCGCACTGCCATTTCCTCTTTTGCATCTTCAACCTGAGCAAGGTCATTCGTATTGAAGACGAGCACTTCTCGTCGCCCAGAAGGATGCAAGCCCCGTTCTTCCTTCTTTCGCCTGTAGCCTACTTGCACCCGCGCACCTTTCGCCGCTATGTGCTCCCTCATCTTGTTGTCATGTCCACGAGGTCTTCTCCAGCTCTTACTCAACTTCTTCTTTCTCCACCAGCCATATCGCGCGAATTTTGGTTTCTTCCTTCTCATCTCAATACCCCCGTATTTTTTTCTTTTAGCACAGGTTTTCTTTTTGTAAAAAAGAAAAAGTGTGTTTAGAGCTTCACGAGCATTACATCAAACATGTTCTCCACTTGCTTTATCTCTTCGATAATCCCATCACTGACCGGACTGTCCACATTAAGCACCATAACCGCTTCTCCTCCTACCTTCTCCCTTCCCACCTGCATCCCCGCAATGTTTATGCCCCTGTCGCCCAAAATCGTGCAAACAGGACCGATCACGCGTGGTTTATCGAGGAAAGAGCAGATAAGCATGTAGCCAGAAGGATATGCATCAACCCTATATCCATCGATTTTCACGATCCTTGGGTCGTCTTTCCCGAAGATCGTACCTGCGACAGTCTTTTCTTGTTCTTCGCCGCCCGCCTGTGTAATAGTTGTAATGCTAATCAACGAGCTGAAATTCTCAATCTCCCCCGTCTTGCTCTCCCTAACTTTTATCCCGAATTTCTTCGCTATTGCTTCGGCATTTACATAATTCACACCATCGGTGAACCATGAGAGGAAGCTCTTCAAGATTGCGGTAGTTATCAATCTCGTGTTTTTCCCTATCCCTTCTCCCGCCATTCCTAATTCACCTTCATAAGAGATGTTAAATTGCTCAATTCTACCCGGTCTCGGTATGAGCTGTGCACAGAGTCGTCCCAGCTTCTCTGCTAATTCTAAATAAGGCTTTATGGTCTCCATTAGCCCCTCTTCGACATACAGCATGTTCACGGCATTCTTTACCGGCTTGTTCTTGAGCGCCTCGATCACCTCTTCTGCAATGACCATCGCAGCAGCCTTCTGCGCTTCGGCTGTCGATGCACCCAGATGAGGCGTAACAATCACTTCATCCAGTTCCAGCAATTCTCGTTCCTCTGGTGGCTCACGCTCGAAGACATCAAGAGCCGCTCCCGCTACTTTACCGCTCTTTATTGCATCCTTGAGCGCACGCTCGTCTATTATCCCTCCTCGTGCGCAATTCACCACACGAACACCATCTTTCATCACTGCGAACTCTTTCTTACCGATCAAATGATGCGTGTCCTTTGTCAGTGGTGTATGGAGCGTTATAAAATCCGCAACCTGAAGAACTTCATTAAAATTTGAAAGAGCAATTCCAAGCTCTCTCCCCCTCTCTTCTGTTATAAACGGGTCGTATGCAACGACTTTCATGCCAAGCCCCTTTGCTCTTTTCGCAACTTCACTCCCCACTCTTCCCAGACCAATTACGCCTAATACCTTACCATTCACTTCCACACCCACGTGCTTTTTTCTGTCCCACTGCCCGGATTTGAGCGATACATTCGCAGCTGGTATCTTCCTCAATAAGCTGAGCAGCATTGCGATCGTGTGCTCCGCCGCGGATATCGTATTTGCCTCCGGAGCGTTAACAACCAGTATTCCTTTCTCCGTCGCGGTTTCCACATCCACGTTATCCACGCCGACACCTGCCCGACCGATCACTTTTAATCGGCCCCTGCTCCCTGCTTCTATTATCTCCTTCGTCACTCTCGTGCCACTTCGGACGACTAACGCATCATAGCCTGCAATGCGCGCCTTTAATTCTTCCGTGCTTAACGCTAATGCAACATCAACTTCTGCAAACTCCCTCAGCTTCTCTATCCCCTCTTCCGAAATATGGTCGGTTACAAACACTCTTTTCGTTTCAGTATCGTTTGCTTCCATCTACCGTTCTCCACTTTACCTCTTCGCACGCTTACAGATAAGGTATAACCTCGCTAAAATATAAGTTAACGGTAAATAAAAGAAGAAATAAACAACGATGACGGTACTAGAGATAAGGGAAATAAAAGGCAGGGAAATTTTGGATTCCCGTGGCAACCCAACGATAGAAGTAGAAGTGAGTACAGCGAACGGATTCGGCAGGGCGAGCGTGCCTTCAGGAGCATCAACCGGAAGTAAAGAGGCGTGGGAGAAACGAGATGGTGACAAGAAGCGATATAACGGCAAGGGGGTTCTCAAAGCGGTTGAAGCCGTGAATACGGTGATACAAGGAGCACTCATTGGTATGAATGCGCTCGAGCAAGGGGAGATAGATACGCAGTTGATAGAACTGGATGGAACGGAAAACAAGTCGAGATTGGGTGCGAATGCTATCCTCGGGACATCGATGGCGGTCTGTAAAGCCGCTGCAGACTCGTTAAAAAAATCGCTCTTTGCATATATCTGCGAAGATGTCGCTAAGCCCTTACAGGGCTTGCTCCGGTATGAACTTCCTATACCGATGATGAACGTGATAAACGGCGGTCAGCATGCAGGTAACGAACTGAGCATCCAGGAGTTTCTTATCTTACCCGTGGGCTTTGACCGGTTCAGCGCTAAGTTACGAGCAGGTGTTGAGACGTATCATGCACTTAAAAAGGTAGTAGGGGAGAAGTACGGGAAGATAGCCACGAATGTTGGGGATGAGGGCGGCTATGCACCGCCCATGCGCGTGACGGCTCAGCCACTCGATGCGATAACCGAAGCGATAACCGAAGCTGGTTATTCTGAGGATGAAATACGGTTGGGCATCGATGCTGCGGCTTCCTCTTTCTTTGACGCGAAAACACAAAAATATCAGATAGATGGTGTACAGAAAGATGGTCCTGAACTCATCGACTTTTATCACGCCCTTGTGGAGAACTATCCGGTAGAATTGATAGAGGATCCTTTTGAAGAGGAATCATTCGATCTCTTTGCGGAACTCACCGCTAAGATACCACAGAAGATTATTGTAGGCGATGACCTTTTCGTGACGAATGTCAAGCGACTCGAAGAGGGGATAAAGAAAAAAGCGGCAAATGCAATTCTGCTGAAGTTGAATCAGATTGGCACTATCTCGGAAGCGCTGGATACGATTAGATTAGCTTCTCAAAACGGCTATAAGAAAGTTGTCAGCCATCGGTCAGGAGAGACAGAAGATACGCTTATCGCCGATTTCTCGGTGGCAATAAACGCGGATATAATAAAAACAGGCGCTCCTGCACGGAGCGAAAGGACGTGTAAATACAATCAATTGTTGCGGATAGAAGAGGAAATAGGGGAGAAAGCGAGGATCACGGGGCTGCAATAAGTTGAATATTCGGGTGAAATGCTCTTAAAATCGCTCACGCTGAGGAATTACCGAAAATATAAAAATACGTCTGTTGAGTTCCCGGATGGCGTTATAGGCATTATCGGGTTAAATGGTGTGGGGAAGACCACTCTGGTTGAGGCGATAGGCTGGGCTTTATTTGGCCATCATGCAGCTCGGACAACCAAAGAGCAGATAAAGAGGGAGGGTGCATCGCCCCACGAGCCGTGCAGCGTTGCCCTGGAATTCGAGCTGGATGGTGATAGGTATGAAGTAGTAAGAGAGATGGTAGGCAAGAATTTAGTGCCAAAAGCACGTCTCGTCATCAATAGAAAACTCATAACGGACAATGCTGATGCGGTCACCGCAGTACTAGAGGAAAAAATCGGCATGGATTACGTGTCTTTTTTCACCTCGGTCTTCGCACGGCAGAAAGAGTTGAATGCGCTCTCAGCTATGAGAGCCGCGGAGAGGAAGAAGCTCGTGCTCCGAATGCTTGGCATAGAGCAGATAGAGAGGAGTATACAGGCGATAAGAGAGGATAAGAGAGGTAAAGAGAAGCGGATAGAGGGTATAAAAGCAGCAACGGTGGATAAAGAAGGCAGAAGGAAGATAGATGTGCTTACAAGTAAGCAAGAAGAATCGGAGAACGCGAAAGAGGCACTTTTACCGATTATAAAAGATATAGAAGCCTCGATGCGTGTTAAAGAGAAAGAGGTGGGGGAATCGAAAGAAGATTTGGAGATCGCCACGAGAACCTATGAGAACTACGTAGCGTTGAGCAGTAATCTGGGCGAGAGGAGAAGTGATTTGGATAATGTGAGGAAGCGGGGGGAAGAGAGGGAGAAGGAGCTCACTGATCTGCTTGAAAAGAAAGAACAGCTTGAAGGAATTGCGGATAAAGAAGCACAGTACTTCCAGATGAGGGAGAAGAAGGAGGAACTCGATTCGTTGCGCGAGCGATATCAACGCAAGCTCGAGCTTGTGGAAAGGGAAGAGAAAACCTCGCTGGAGCTCCACAAGCGTGAGGAGACCATAAAAGGGTTGAAGCAGCAGAGTGCAGAATTTGAGGGCATAGAGGAGCAGGTGGAAGCGGTAAAGAGGATGAGGGATGAAGTGCAGAAGCAAAAGGAGAGTATACATTCGTCGCTCGGCGCTTTTAAATCACTGATCGTCGAGCATAAGAAGGAGATAGAAGAGAGTAAGGGAAAGAAGAAGGGAATAGAGGATTTGGGTCCTGAGGGCGAATGCCCGATGTGTGAACGGAAATTGGGGTTACATTACGAAGGGCTCATAAAGAAGCTCCATGAGGAGATACAAACCCAAACGCAAAAACTTCATTCGATTTTTAACGAATACAAAAGTAAAAAAGAGGAACTTGCCTCTTTGGAACGTGAAGAAGCATTGCTCGTACAGAGGGATAACGAGCTGGATAAACGTGTAATGGCGAAGCGCGCGCTGGGTATGCGAATGGTGCATGAAGGGCGTGAGTTAGAGCGCTGGCAGAAGGAATTTGAGTTGATAAAAACCGACTTAAAGCCGCTCATGGCTGTGGAATTTGATTATAATGCTTATAAAGCTGTTATTTCCGCTATAAAGGATATTGAAGTGGTTTATAGGGAGATACTCGGGTTAAGAGCGGAGATAGGAAGGATTGACGAGGTGGAAAATAATCTGCGGATGTTACGTGAATTGGAACGCACAACTGCGGAGGATATAACGGTTCTGCACAGGCAGATAGACGAATTAGCATTTGATAAGAAGGAATATGATGAGAAGAGGGCGAGATACGAACGGAAGACGGAGGAATTGAACGAATCGAAGCTCACGCTTTTAGAGAAGAGAAACGAGTTTGAGAACGTATGCAGAGAGATAGCGCGTGTCATAGAAGAAATGGAGGAGCAAAAGAGGTTACTAGAGGAGAAGGAGAAAGAAGAGACAGAGATATTGTATCTGAGCTTGCTGGACAAGCTCATGAACGACTTCAAGGTGTATATGGTCGGCAGGATTCGTCCGATGCTCTCTGATTATGCATCAGATATGCTGAGACGGTTAACGGATGGTAAATACAGCGCGCTGGAGCTGGATGAGAACTATGATGTTTTCGTTTATGACGAAGGCACACCGTATGAAATAAACAGGTTCTCAGGCGGTGAGGAGGACTTAGCAAATCTCTGCCTCAGACTCGCGATCTCCGCAGTGGTTGCCGAACGGAGTGCGATTCAAACGAATTTTATTATTCTCGATGAGATCTTTGGCTCTCAGGACGCCTTTCGGAAACGGAATATTATCCTCGCATTGAATGAGCTCTCGAAGAAGTTCAGACAGATCGTATTAATCACGCACATAGAGGACGTGAAGGATTATATGGAGTACGTGCTGCGGGTGACCGAGGATGAGGAGGGCGTGAGTTGGGTGAAGATGGGGGAATAGGCTATAAATGATTCCGCAGACTCGTTCACATCCCCCACATCACCAAAACACCCATACATGAGAGCGTTACGATGAGCCCTGCGATTATCACACCGGCGAGGATAGCAGGAAATGCGTATCGGCAGCGAATACCAAAGACAAAAGCGACCGCACACGCGGTCCATGCTCCGGTCACGGGAAGAGGAATCGCAACAAATGGTATGAGCCCCAGGGAGCCGTACTTCTCCATTCTGTAATTATATTTCCTTGTTCTTGAGAAAAGCCAGGTAAAGAATCGATCAAAGAGAGGGTATCTTCGTAACCAGGTTGAAACCGGGTCAAGAAAAAGAAGTAAGGGCATGACGGGCAGCATATTCCCGATCACCGAGAGAATAAACGCTTGAGAAACATCCATCTTATACATGCCAAGTGCAAGGGGTATCGAAGCACGAAGCTCGCTAATCGGGATCATCGCCAGTATTATCACCCTGATGCTCTCAGGTAGCGCCGTAATGCCCGTTTCAAACGTCATCGGAAAGATCCCTCTACTATCATTTTAATTCGGCATATAAAGTAACTTGACATTGTCAGATTAACCGCAGAGTTCACGGAGAACGCAGAGAATGAGAAGA
>JACUTR010000086.1 GCA_014859735.1 Candidatus Methanophagales archaeon
TAACGTTATTTATTTTTAGACTTTCTTTTCACAGCTTCATCCTTCCTATTTCTACATATTTAATTTGGTCTTCCAAAGTTTGTTGCGAAGTTTGCACAGCGTTTTTGATCAAACTTTTCTTAAAAGTTTGAGCGAATATCATCCGCTTCTTCACGCCATGCGCCAACCTTACCGCCCGTGCCAATTCAGACATTGAAAACACATGCTCCCTCGGGAGCACATGAATTAAATCAGAAGAATGTTTCAGGTTCAGTGCCTTATATACTCTGAAATGAGAGCCGAATTTGAACCCCGTCTTTACTACCAGCCCTTTTTCCATTAAATCCTCGTAAACGGCATATTTATTCATGAAATCGTGCTCCATAGCGGTTGCATACTCGATGAACTGCTCGAACTTCATCTCCAGCCGCTCTCTCTTTATCAAATACGCCGCTTCAACCAACGAAAGCAATAGCCGTCCCTCCTTCGTTAACGTGCCATAAAAATGGTTTTTGTAAAGGGTCTCAGCGAAAGCCGCGTCCCGTAAGAGTACCTTATCCCCGAGCAGAAATGCAGTACCCTCTCCGCCCTCTCCTCTCATCTCCCCCGCTTTATCGGCTCGCGTTTCAATCGCATTAAATTTTGCTTCCTTCACCCGGTAGTACGTGATGTCGCTTTCGTCATCCACAACTGCGATAATAAGCTCTTTTCTCATGTTATGGGCTAAAATGAGGAGATCCTCCAGGTCCTTCACGGATAAAAATTCACGTTCTGATAAAATGCGGATGAAGTGCCGTGCAGGCTTCTCCCCCGGCTTTGTTCCACGAGAATAAAGCCAAAAATCAACTCCACCAGGGTGCACGACATAGCCTCGCTGCTTCAAGTCCTTGTAGACGATGTATCTCGCCCCGAAGTTCGGAAATATCTCCAAAGCATGCCTAAAAAACTCTTCAAGCGTTAACGCTGACTCTTTTTCGGTTTCCTTTCTTATTACGATCTTTCCCGCTTCAAGTAAAAAAGCAGCCTCTTCCAGTGAGAGCGTTAATCTGCCTTCTCTTTCCTCTTTTGCACCTTTAGCTTCTTTCCTTCCGTATCCTCTGAGTTCAAAACTTTCAGCGTCAACCCGTGCTACTGCGACCTCTTCACCCGAAAGTATTCCGTGCATCTTTATTCTGATACATAACTTTTTCTTAGCAAGAAAACAAAAACTTTTTAATCTCTCTTCATATGGTGGGTGCATAAAATAAAATGGATGACGAGGAATACGAGATAGAATTCTTCAAGGAGAACGAATTTATAAGGAAGAGATGCGAGAAGTGTGGCTCGTACTTCTGGACTCGTGACAAAGAGAGAAGGACATGTGGTGATGCTCCCTGTGAGATTTATTCCTTTATAGGCAAGCCCCTCTTCAAAGAGAGAAGCCCGGACGAGATAAGGGAATTATTCCTCTCGTTCTTTGAGCAGCGTTCACACACCAGAATGAAACGGTATCCTGTTGTAGCTCGGTGGCGAGATGATATCTATCTTAACATCGCTTCCATTTCAAATTTTCAACCATTTGTAACGTCGGGCAAAGTCCCACCGCCTGCAAATCCCCTCGTTATTTCTCAACCCTGCATAAGACTTGAAGACCTCGAATCAATAGGAAAGAGTGGTCGCCACTTAACTGCTTTCGAGATGATGGGGCATCATGCCTTCAATAAGAGAGGAGGGGAGGAACTCTATTGGAAGAACGAGACCGTGACGTATTGTGACGAATTCCTGATGCAATTTGGTGTGGATAGAGAGCGCGTAGCGTATAAGGAGGCTCCGTGGGTGGGGGGAGGAAACGCAGGGCCCTGTCTCGAAGTCATTATAGGCGGTTTAGAGCTGGCTACACTCGTCTTCATGGATCTCGAACTTTCTCCCCTCGGTGAGCTAAGCATAAAAGGGCAGCGGTACAGGAAGATGGATACGTACATCGTAGACACCGGATACGGGCTGGAACGATTTGTCTGGGCTTCGAAGGGCACTCCTACGGTGTACGATGCGATCTTCCCCTCCATAATAAAGGAATTAGTAGATGCAGCAGGGATTGAGCACCCGTTAGAAAAGTATCCAGAAATAATCATAGAGCATGCTCGTTCGGCTGGAGCTCTGAAAAGAGGGGAGATAGCAACGAAGTTAAATATCTCGCGTGAGTATCTCAAAAGTATATTGGAGCCGATAGAAACGATCTATGCGGTTGCAGACCATACCAAATGCCTGGCTTTCATGCTCGCCGACGGCATTGTACCTTCTAATGCGAAAGAGGGCTATCTGGCAAGATTGGTCTTAAGGCGCGCTTTCAGGATGTTAAAATCCTTAGGGATAGAAATACCGTTAGAGGAACTAATACTCCTGCAGATAAAGACCCTCAGAGATTCTTTTCCTGATTTGGAACATTCGGTGGAGAGAATTGGTGAACTCGTCTCGCTCGAGAAGAGCAGATATGATGAGACACTCTTGAAAGGCGAGCGAATTATACAGCAGGATATAACGCGGTGGGCGGAGGATAAGCCGAAATCGATCACCCTCGGCACTGATCGACTTATTTATTATTATGATACCCACGGGCTCCCGCCGGAATTTGTGAACGAAGTAGTAGCGAGCAAGCCCGACCTGAAAGCAGGTATCGAGGTGAACATAGAGATTCCAGAAAACTTTTATTCCTTAGTTGCGCGAGAACACGGCGAGGAGAGAAGGGAGGAGGAGGAGATCGAACCATTAGGAGAATCCCTGAAAGAAAAGACGAAAGGCATGCCCGCGACGAGAAAGTTGTATTATGAAGAGCCGTATGCCGTGGAGTTCGAAGCTACTGTTTTGGATTCAATTGATAGTTTTGTTATATTGGACAAGACGTTATTTTTCCCGGAAGGTGGTGGGCAACCTGCTGATACCGGCTTCTTGACCCTGGTACCGAAAGACGAGCGCAGCGCAGTGAGGGTAAAGGTAGTGGATGTGCAGGAAGTTGAGGGTGTTATTCATCATAAAACAGAGAACGGGGTGATACGCAAAGGAGCAGCGGTATCCGGGCATATTGATACAGAAAGGCGAAACGCACACAAAAAGCACCATTCCGCAACGCATATTGTGATATGTGCAGCGAGGAACGTACTGGGAGACCATATATGGCAAGCGGGAGCGCAGAAAGGTGAAAAGAGAGCGAGAATTGATATCACCCACTTCAAAAGAATCTCTGACGCTGAACGAAGAGAGATCGAGATGCTCGCGAACAAGATGGTCATGGAAAACAAGGAGATAAGAGCAAGTTTTGTGGATAGGAACGAGGCGGAGCAGAGATATGGGTTTCGTATTTATCAGGGTGGCGTACCTCTCGGCGAGAAGATAAGAATAGTGCGAACCGGTGCGGATGAGGATGTGCAGGCGTGTGCTGGAACACATCTTTCACGGACCGGTGAGGTCGGTCCGATAAAAATATTGCGCACTGAGAGAATACAGGATGGTATCGAGCGGATAGAGTACGCAGCGGGAGAAGCTGCGGTCGAGGAGATCCAAGCGCAGGAAGAGCTGATAAGGAAATCGGCTTCGGTATTAAAGGTGCCACCTGAGAAGCTTCCTTCTGTGGTTGAGCGGTTCTTCGAGGAGTGGAAACAACTAAGAAAGGAGAACGAGCGATTGCGCGCTGAGCTAGCGGAGTTGGGACTCGAGCGATTGAAGAGGCGAGCAGAAGAGATAAGCGATGTAAAAGTTATTGCCGCGGTGTTGCCAGATGCAGATACGAAAGAGATGATGAAAATAGCGTCGCAGCTCTCGGACGATAACTTCTTAACGATATTAATAGGAACAAGAGAGAACCGTGCATCTGCCGTCTCCGCCGTCCCAGCTTATCTAACGGACAAGATAAATGCCGGCGTGATAATCAAGCGTGTTTGTGAGGTGCTGGGAGGTAGTGGTGGTGGTAAAGGAGAACTCGCACAGGGCGGTGGTGAACGGGTCGAAATGGTGGAAGAAGCTCGAAAAGAGGGGTTGAGATTTATCGAAGCGGTATTAAAGAGAAAATAGAAACTGATATTATAACGTAAAGGAAACATTAAGAGAGAGGTGCTCTGCGTGTACCTGATAATCGTGGGGTTGGGTGGTATAGGAAGAAATCTGGTAGATATAGCCACAAAGGACAAGAATGACGTGGTCGTCATAGATGAGGCTGAGAAGAGATGCAAAGAGATAGCCACGAAATACGATGTCCTGACGATTGTTGGGGATGCAACGCAGAAATCAACCTTGGAGGAAGCGAATGCACAAAGGGCGGATGCGCTTATCGCCACGACGTCCGATGATGCGGATAATTTGATGATGGCACTAACGGCAAAAGAGTTGGGTACAAAAAGTACCGTTGCCGTGGTGAACCAGGAAGAACACGTGGAGATGTTCAAGAAAGCGAATATCTCTATGCTTGAGAAACCCGACATGACCGTTGCGCGGCATCTCTATCTCTCGGCGAAGAGGCCGAAGATAAAAGATTTTATAACGGTTGGCGGAGGGAAAGCAGAGATATTTGAGGTTATTGTCTCTGAGAAATCACGTGCCGCGGGGAAAGAGTTGTCACAATTGGATATAAGAGGCGGGATCCTGGTAGCCATCGAGCGGAATAGTGATATAATTCTGCCCAAAGGTGATACACTCGTCAAAGCAGGCGATCATGTAACGGTATTTGCGATGGGGAAGGACGTAGAGGCAATAAGTTCCCTTTTCGCACCGTAAAACGGTTTTTGATTGCCGGGTTATACCGAAGAATTTAAACCCGCTTCTGAGCGTGAAACACTTGTGGTTGTCTTCACGGCGGAACACAGTGCTCTTGACCCCCATCCCAATCCGTGAAATAACGTTTGAGAACGATAAACGGCATAACTGCGACGATGCTGACCACACTGCCAAAGAGAAAGGTCAAGCTGTGGTTAGGAGTTAGATTCCATAAAAATCCGGCAACTAAACTTGATGGTAAAGCCATTACACCTATCAAGGTATGGAACGTGCCCAACGCGGTTGCCCTTAAATCTTCAGTGGACAAATCGCAAACAAAAGCCCTCTGATTCCCATCGACCATCGCATAAACCACACCATAAAGGGGGAATAAAACTAAAAAGGCGGGGAGTGATTCGGAAAAAGCAAATCCGAGACAGGTTAATGAATAGAGGAGATAGCCCAAAGTAAGCACTTTCATCTTTCCTATTCGGTCTGAGAGGGTGCCAAAAGGAATGGCGAGCATCGCATAAAAGATGTTAAAGAGGACGTATAAGAGGATAGCAAGGGCAATTGGGTCCATCACGGGCATTAGGGGCAAAAAGGGATTCTCCGCCAAAGCAGTCTCCGCCTTTAGTACGAAAAACATGTAGGTGAAGTTGGCCAATGAGAAGAGGGTAGCGGCTATAATGAAGAAGAGAAGTGGTTTAGGCAGTCTTTTCAAACTTATCCGTAGGCTTATCCTCTGCGGCTCCCTCTTACCTTCTTTCACAAAATAAAGTGGTGATAGAGAAATAAAAGCGATGAGCGCCGCTATAAAGATGATGAGGTTAAAATCAAACTCCAGAAACCAGTATAAAAACAGAGCCGCCATGCCTCCAAAGATCGCACCTGAGGTATCAAGTGCGCGGTGAATCCCGAACCCCCTCCCCCTCGCTTCAGGCATGGAATCGGCGATGATCGCATCTCGTGGTGCAGTTCTCAACCCCTTCCCCACGCGGTCAAAACTGACGGCGAGTAATATGTGCTGCCATATCAGTGAAAAAGCTAAAAGCAATTTGAAGATGGCAGAAGTCAGATAGCCACTGGTGACAAATATCTTCCTTCTTCCTATTCGGTCAGACCAGTATCCGGAAAGTACCTTTACGATACTTGCTATGCTCTCCTGTAATCCACCGATTAACCCCACAATCAGACCGGCACCGCCTAAAGCGGTAATGAACATCGGCAGGATCGGGATAATCATCTCGCTGCTTAAATCGTTCAGGAAGCTGACAACGCCCAAGAGGAGTATATTTGCACTTATCCCTTTTAGATATTTGTTCTTCATTACACTTTTTCGTGGTAAAAAATATAAGTACCTTTCCGTAATACCTAACCATACAACGCGTCGATGGTCTAGTGGTATGACTTGGGCCTTCCAACCAAACTTTTGTAAAAAGTTTGAGAAGATAGCCCACAGCCCGGGTTCGAAACCCGGTCGACGCATAAAACTTTTAAGAAAAGTTTTATCAACAAACTTTTAGAAAAAGTTTGACCAAAAATGCTCCGCAGCTTCGCAGAAGAGAAAAGGGTTGACGGAAAAGAAAAAGGTATTCTAAGAAATATTCTTCTCCTTTTAAAAGTTAAAGGATTTTACCTCCTTCCTTTAGTCTTCTCCTCAGTATCCCCGCGCGTACCTTTTGAGATGCAGCTATTGGGATGATTCGGGATACCGTGAATACGTTAATCCGCGCTGTTCCGGGTTGAAAAATGGTATAGACCGTACAACGAGGTATATTTTTCAATTTAATGATACTTCTTCACACATCAATCACAACTAATCTATTATTTGTGCTATAACTTCTTCGCTTATGCAGTGGAAAATTGAGCCATACCCGCTTGGAACGGTGGACTCGGTGAAAAATGCGAGGAATCATTTTAAGAGGATAACCGAAATTAAGTGAATTTGGTATTCGGGAGGTTTAGAAGGTGAAAGAGGAAGATAAGACAAAAGAGCAACTTATAAATGACTTAGTAGAATTGCGCCATCGAGTTAAAGACCTGGAAAGATGTTTAGAGCAGCGCAAGCAGGCGGAGGAAGAAAAAAATAAACTTCTGAAGACTATTGAAACCACTAAAGAGGCTATAAACATTACCTCAGCGGATGGAACGATAACATATACAAATGATGCCATGGATGAACTTTT
>JACUTR010000087.1 GCA_014859735.1 Candidatus Methanophagales archaeon
TGCTCGGAAAAGCACGGGGCAGGACGAGCGAGGATGATATAACCTTCTTCAAATCAACCGGAGTGGCATTTGAGGATTTAATCACTGCGATAGTGGTCTTTGAGCGATTGAAACGCAAGGGTTAAAGGAAGATTAGAGAAAAAGGAGCACTAAGCGTAGAAAAGGTGGGAGTGCAATTCCATACGCATGGGTTAAGGCAACGCTGGAGGCGTAGAGGATGGACTCTAAACTCTAAATCTTTCTTTAATACTAATCATTGTGTTAAGTATCTATCTATCTATCTACCTATCTATCTATCTATCTATCTATCTAGTGTTCAGGAAAGAATTCCGGGCTATTCTGCATGACTTAGAATCAGAAATGAAATGAGGATATCTGACTTACGGCTGGGAAAAGAACTGGAAGCTATTTTCGGCGATGGCGCTATAAAAGAGTTATATCCCCCGCAGGAAGAGGCGATAAAGGCTGGCTTAATCGAGAATAACACAAATTTCGTTATAGCGTCACCCACAGCGAGTGGAAAGACGCTGCTGGCTGAATTAGTGATGGTACAATCGATTTTAACCGCATCGGGGAAATGCCTGTATGTCGTGCCGCTGAATGCATTGGCATACGAGAAGTATCAGAATTTTAAGGATAAATATAGCTCGGTTGCAAAGGTAGGGATCTCAACGGGCGATTATGAAAGCTCTTCACGATACCTTGAACGATATGACATCATACTGCTCACGCTGGAAAAGCTGGATTCACTCACTCGGCTAAAGCCATTATGGCTAAGAAAGATTTCGGTTGTCGTTGTGGATGAGGTGCATGTGATCGGCGAGGAGAAGCGAGGCCCGCGATTAGAAGGCGCAATGGCACGATTCATGAGTTTTAATCCCGAAGCGAGGGTCATCGCGTTATCCGCAACGATATCAAACGTTGAGGAGTTTGGCGATTGGCTGCACGCGTCCGTAATAAAATCAGAATGGCGGCCGGTTCCCTTAAAAGAGGAGGTATTGCTCGCAAAGGACGACCGGGAGATACTCGAGCGAGTGGTCGAGGAGGTGCGAGGAGGTTCGCAAATCCTTGTTTTCGTCAATACAAAGAGAGGGGCGGCATCATTCTCGAGAAAAATCGCACCGCTGGTGAAGATGGGCAATGAGAGGTTGGATGAGCTTGCCGAGAAGGTTGACATTGGTGTGGATGACCTTGCGGGGATGGTGAGATGCGGGGTTGCTTACCATAACTCCTGGCTGCACCCGGAGCAGAGAAGGGCGATCGAAGACAGTTTCAGGAACAGGATATTGAAGGTGATATGCTGCACGCCAACATTGGCGATGGGGGTCTCTTTGCCCGCAAAAACGGTTTTAATAAGGAATTATAAGTTCTTCTCACTCGGGCGAGGACTTGAGCCGATGCCGGTATTCTGGGTAAAGCAGGTATTTGGTCGTGCAGGGAGACCTGAATACGATGCGTATGGAACGGGGGTAATAGTGGCGAGGAGCGAGGACGAGTTCGAGGAAATAGAGGAGATGTATATCCATGGCGAGTTGGAACGGATAGAATCGCAGTTCTCAGCCGAGACAATGACCGAACAGATTCTTGCAACTATCGTCAGTGGTGCACATCGTATGGAACAAATCCACGATTTTCTCAGCAGCACCTTTTATGCGTACCAGAACAGCGATGAACTGGAATTCGTGAAAGAGAAGATGGGGGACATACTGGTTGATTTGGCAAAAAAAAGCTTTATAGAGTTTGACGGTGAGAAAATACGAGCAACGCAATTCGGAACGCTTTCCTCACGGCTCTATTTATCCACAAACTCGGCACTGGAACTGAGGGAGGGGATACGAGTTTTAGGCGAGATGGAGCAGAAAGGGCGAGGAACTCTATCAGATTTTGATCTCCTGCTCCTTTTAGGTAAATGTGAGGAAATTGTTTCGCTGACTGTGAAGGATGCGATGGAGATAGCAACGAGCCTTACTGATAATCTAGAATGGCTCTATAGCTGCGCACATGCGGTGGGTAGTGCGATCGTTGCACACGCGTGGATCGAAGAGCTCACGTATTTTGAGTTGAAGGACCGGTTTGGCGCATATCCGGGGGAGATCCACAACAATATCTATAATCTGGAATGGATCGCGTATGCGAGTTCGAGGATGGCTGAGTATCTGAGGGATGAGAAGATGTACGTGAGACTACGTGAGTTAACGGACAGGATCAGGCATGGTGTCAAACCCGAGTTGCTCAGCTTGGTAGCCATAAAAGGCGTTGGACGAGTAATCGCACGGGGATTGTATTCCGCCGGGTTCAGGAGCCCACGGGATGTGGCGAAAGCCGACGTCGCACAGCTGGAAAGAGTTCCTGGTATTGGAACGAAGCGAGCAGAGAAGATAAAGGAAGAAGCGTCGCGACAGAGGATGCATAAAAGATAAAAAAAGGATAAATAAAACAGATAATCAGGGTTTTGGAGTTCCGAAGATGGAAGAAGAAGAAGAAGAAGAAGAAGAAGAAGGAATAGAGCTTGTATTAGATAAGTATAGAAAAGCAGGCAGGATTCTGGCAGAGATACGAGAAGGTGCAATAGCGCGAGTAAAGGAAGGTGCATTATTGCTGGAGGTTGCGGAATTCGTTGAGAACAGCACGAGGGAGAAGGGCGGAGAGCCTGCTTTTCCCTGTAATATATCCCTGAACGAGGAAGCGGCACATGCTACCCCTTCGATAGACGATGAGACGGTCTTTGGCAATGAGCTCGTGAAGATAGACATCGGGGTTCATATAGACGGTTATATCGGGGATAGCGCGGTGACCGTTGATTTAAGTGGTGAACACGAGGACCTGGTGCGCGCATCTGAAGCGGCGTTGAGCGAGGCGATAAAGATCATTCGTGATGGTGTAAGCACGGTAGAGATAGGCGAAGTAATCGAGAACGTCATACGGGGTCGAGGGTATAGGCCGGTCGTTAATCTCTCGGGACATGGTCTCGCACGTTACAACTCACATGCTCTCCCCACGATTCCTAACGTCCGGTATGAGCGTGGCGTGATCTTAACGGAGAACGACGTCGTTGCGATAGAGCCGTTTGTGACCGACGGTGCGGGAAAAGTAGTCGAAGGTGGCACGGTGGAGATCTATGGTCTGATAAAAGCAAAACCGGTTCGGGTGAACGAGGCGAAGAAGCTGCTGGAGGAGATAGAGAAGTACCGGGGGCTACCCTTCGCCAAGCGATGGCTGCCCCGAGAGCGGCTTGATTTAGCACTCAGAACGTTAAAAACCGTGGGTGCCTTACGAGAGTATCCGGTGTTAAGGGAAGAAGAGAAGGGATTCATTTCGCAAGCCGAACATACCGTCATCGTGACGAAGGATGGCTGCGAGGTGACGACAAAGTAAAGGTTCTTTCTTCAAATAGAAAGAAACGTTATGCTCGAGATAGACGGCTCGTTTGGTGAAGGCGGCGGCCAGATAATACGAACTGCAATCGCACTTGCGGCAATAACCGGGAAAGAGGTGGAGATAACGAACATACGGGCGAACAGACCAAATCCCGGGCTTTCAGCGCAGCATCTGCATGCGGTAAAAGCGGTCGAGCGCTTATCAGGAGGCCACACCAAAGGACTGGAATTGCGGTCCACACGGGTAACATTCTCACCAGCGGCGCTCAGAGGATTTGAAGGTGAGATCGATATCGGCACTGCGGGCAGCATCACGTTACTCTTGCAATGTCTCATTCCCGGTGCGCTCTTTGCGGATCGCGAGACAAAGGTGCGTATAACGGGTGGCACGGATGTAAAATGGTCTCCACCGATCGATTTCTACACTCAAGTCTTTCTCAAAGCACTTCATGGGATGGGATGTGAAGTGCACATAGGGGTGAGGAGCCGGGGATATTATCCGAAAGGTGCCGGGTTAGTGGAGGTGCATGTGGCTCCCGCGCATCGCATGAAAGGTATTATTTTAGTGCAGCCTGAACGAGAAGGGATCATAACGGGCATCTCGCATTCCCGCGGACTTCCCGCGCATGTAGCAGAGCGGCAAGCGAGAGCAGCCACCAGGATTCTGAGGGAAGCGGGCTACAAGACCGGGATAAAAACAGAGATAGCAAACGGAGGGAAGATGACGACGGGCAGCGGCATAACCCTGTGGTCTGGCTACAAAAGCGGAAGCGCGCTGGGGGAACGGGGTAAAAGGGCAGAAATCGTTGGAGAAGAAGCCGCGGGAACCATCCTAAAAGAATTAGAATCGGCTTCGACGGTGGATGTCCATCTTGCCGATCAGCTCATCCCGTATATCGCACTCGCAGAGGGGAGATCCGAGCTAAAAGTTCGTGAAATGACAAAGCATCTCGAAACCAACATATACATCACGAAGCAATTCCTCGAGGTTGAATTCAAGGTCGATAAAGAGGAAACGGAAGGAGGGGAAGAGGTTTTCGTGATCAGGAAATTATAAGAGCACTTTCGCTAATCCAAGTAATAGCTTTGGATTTCGCTGTATCAATTCCATCAACAATGCCCAGGTAGAGAGCTCTTTTATTTCTACCCCGCGTAACGAATGAGCAAGCGTGTTGAGGTCCTCGTCAGAGAGATTGAAGAGGAATTTTTTTGCTTTAAAGCCTGTTTCTAACCGTTTCCCAAATTCTTTCCTCCACCTGGTTTCATACTCCATCAATCTCTTCTTTGAAACATCGCCTTCATGGACTGCTTTTGCTGCCACCTCGCCTGCTATTGCGCCCGCCTGGAGCGCATAGATAATGCCACCGCCGGTTAATGGATTGACGTGCCGTGCTGCATCGCCAGCTAAAATGAGCCCATCTGCTACGCTTTCGGAGATCGGTCCACTTAGGGGCACCGCGCCGTACATCTCAGCCATCACCTTTCCCTCGGGGAACCTCTCATGCACAAATGCCTTGAGATAATCGATCGCACGGTGGTTCTCACCAGAGACATCTCCTCCTATCCCGAGCCCTACATTTGCGCAGTCCTCGCCCTTTGGAAATACCCACGCATAGCCCCTGGGTGCAATGGTGCTACCCAGGAAAAATTCGGAATAATCGTTATTGAGCTCTATATCGCACATAAGGAACTCAGCACATACCGAGATATCAGAAGGGCGGAGCCTCGTCTTAATACCTGCCCACCTGCCCACCCTCGATTCCACGCCATCCGCGCCAACGACGACCTGCGCATAAATGCGTGTATCCTCTCCCATACACCGGGCATAAACGCCTCTGGCATAGCCATCTTCTTCGATGATACCATACGCTTCTGTTTTAACTCGTATCTCCGCGCCCGCACGTGCCGCTTCGCTTGCAAGAAACTTATCGAATATCCGCCTCTCGAGCACGTACCCCACTTCCTCCATTTTTGCTCCTGACAACACCACCTTCGTGCCATCCGGGGCATAGATATTCGCACCGTTCACCTCGGCGCATATCCATCTCTCATCCGGTGCAACAAACCGCTCGATCTCTTTGCTCACTCCTTCCGCGCATCTCACCGGGACACCGATCTCCTGGTTTCGTTCTATTAAAAGGACACTTAATCCCTGCTCAGCAGCGTTCTTCGCAGTTACACTACCTGCGGGTCCTGCCCCTACTACCACAACGTCATGCCTCTCCTCTTTCATTTCTCACTCGCTACTTTAAAGCGTGGAATGAATCGAATCGTATCACAAACAACTTACAAGTTGCAAGCAAGCTATATATAGCTTCAGGGATAAAATAATACTGAATAAAGGAAATGGGAATTCCAAAGACAAAACGCTTTGAAATCGAAGAATTTACTCTTTATTGGCACGTAGATGCCGAGAAGTTTAGAGAGAGGATCAAGAAGTACAAGAATATCTTACTTGCGGGTTTCCCCCCCATGGGGAATATCATCCCCTATCATATAAAGGAGCTCTTAGAGGATTCCGAGAAGATAGTGAATTTGTATTCGTATAATTTCCCGCCCATGGTAGAAGCTCGTGAAGAAGAATTCGAAATACCCCACGATGAGATTTGGTACAGCGAGGAGAAGAGATTGTTCTGCTATATTGGCAAATATCCAGAGACCGAGTATATTCCTAAATCTACCTATAAGCAGGCTGAGAGTGTGGCTCATCTCTCACAAGAGCTCGGTGTCAAAGAGTTATATACCGTGGGGGTCATCATGCCCACCCAAGAACCTTTTAAAAGGATGAAAGAGGATGTCGAAGCTTATGTTGGCTTCTTTGAAGGCTCAAAAAAAGATATCCCCAACCGAATTGTGAAGATGACGAGAAGAAACATCGGTCGATATACCATTATTCGAAAAACAGGACTTCTTCCAGGTTTCTCTTCTAAACTCGGCATCGAAAGTTACTCTATTCTCGGCGTGGGAAAATATCCCGAAGACCTGAGAGCTTGCGCACGAGCGCTTAGAACATTCAAGCAATTATCCCAGTTAGAGATAGAAACCACGAAGTTGGAAGAGATGCTCGAGGAAAGTGCAGAAGCCGTTGAAGCACGAATAAAGGAACAGCGAGAGAAGGCTGCGTATCGAGGCGAGGGGGTGGGGGCTGAACCCTCTCAATACATGTATGGGTAAAAAATCAATTGCATTTGTATAGCTTGAGAATAAATCCCAATGACAAATAACTACCAAATCCCAGGTAAATCCCAATTTCCAAATCCCAAAGAGAAAGAATGAGCAAAAAGGGGGTGCAAAATTGGTAGTATTGGGGTTTGGGATAAGCCCTTACAGGGCTTGCGGGTAAACC
>JACUTR010000088.1 GCA_014859735.1 Candidatus Methanophagales archaeon
TTCTATTATCGCCAACAATTTCTCCACTACTATTCCATTCACTAATTCCTTCTTCTTCGGCTTCGTATACGCCATCGCTGCGAGGTAAAGACCTTTCTCTCTTCGGTTGAGCTTCCACCAATTACCTCTTCTTTTACCCTTCGTTAGTTTATCCCGCAGCTCTTCATAACCTAAAGATGCCATTTCGATATCCTCTCAATTATCTATCCTTATTTTCACTATATAAGCTTTTTTATAACTTTAAATTTTGCTTCAATTGATGCAAAGACTTTAAATCCTTTGCTATCTACTTACAACAGTTCTTCATATCTCTTTCCACATATTGAAATTTTTGTTTACAATGTGTAAAAAATCGATAACCTTGAATGTCAAAAATATTGATGCACACAAAGTTCTCATTAAGGATTTTCGCTGTCTCCGGGTTTTCAAAGGATTCCCGTGCCATTACATGACACCAATGGCAGGTAGAATAGCCAATGCTGAGAAATATCGGTTTGTCCGCTTCTTTAGCATGAGTCAACGCCTCTTTGCCCCACGGGTACCAATTTACCGGATTGTACGCATGCTGGAGGAGATATGGACTTTTTTCCGTTATGAGGGCATTTGGAACCCTTCCTCCCGCTTTATCACGCCCGCGCATCACAGTAAGTACTAGTATTCCAAAGCCATATTAATTCCTTCCCAGGATTTTTAAACGATCTAAATCGAAAAATAGAGATAAATAGAGCACTAAATCAAAAAACATGCAGTGCAAGGATGCTGAAAGTGGTGGTGCAGAGAAGGAGTTAAGCAAGCGCTTAATACATCTAGATAGTATTAGGCATATAACCTTTCAAGACGTGATAACTTCAGAGACACCTCATTCTTCGATTTTACCTTCTTCTCTACTCCCCCCTTCTTGTATACCCATACCCTTCTTAATCAACTCAATTAGATACGCCTTCATTGATACCCCTTTATCTATCGCCTCTTTTCTTATTGCCTTGTGCAATTCCGTTTCTATATCTAAATTTACTTTAACCATTGTTGGTATCACCATTTTCTTATAATCATTTGTATTTATTTATTGTTTAGCTAGCACTCCGCAGCGAAGAGAAGATATGGATAATGAAATAGAGTACAATAAAATAGGACTGAAGGCGGGCTTGGAAATACACCAGCAATTAGACACGAAGACCAAACTCTTCTGCAAATGCCCCACCACGCTGCGGGACAAGAAGTATTCAACGTTCTCCTTTAACCGGTATCTGAGAGCATCAAAGAGTGAAATGGGCGAGGTGGACGAAGCTGCCCGTGAAGAGGCGAAATACAGCAGGACGTTTCGGTATAAAGGATATGAGAGTACGTGTCTGGTTGAAAATGACGAAGAACCACCGAGAGAATTGAACCAGGAAGCTATTGACATTTCCTTGGAGGTCGCGCTTCTTCTGAAGATGAACCCGGTGAATGAGATTCACACAATGCGAAAAATTGTTATAGACGGGTCCAACACGTGTGGATTCCAAAGAACCGCGTTAGTTGCAACAGATGGTTGGCTCTCGACGGCGGAGGGGCCTGTTAGAGTGGATGTGCTTTGTTTGGAGGAAGATGCAGCACAGAAGATAGAAACCGAAGGCGATGCAGTGGTCTATTCCTTAGACCGTTTGGGCATACCACTCGTTGAAATAGGCACTGCTCCTGATATAAGAACCGCAGAGCAGGCACGGAACGTAGCTGAACAGCTCGGCATGATACTACGCTCCACGGGTAAAGTGAAACGGGGATTAGGAACAATCAGACAGGACATCAACATCTCAATCGAAGCAGGAGCTCGAGTGGAGATAAAGGGCGTTCAAAATTTGAGGATGATTGGGAAAATAGTGAAATACGAAATCATTCGCCAGTCAAAGCTTCTAACGCTCAAAGAGGAGCTGAAGAAAAGGGGAGCGAGGGTCGAGGATCGCATAGAAGATGTATCGGGCGTATTTGGGGCTTCGTCTTCAAAGATAATACAAAAAGCAGGTGGGAAGGTATTCGGGGTATGCCTGCGTGGTTTTTCCGGTATACTTGGAACAGAAATCCAACCGGGAAGACGGTTCGGCAGCGAGTTGGCTGATTTCGCTGCTAAGTATGGTGCGGGCTTGATGCACACCGATGAACTTCCTGCGTATGGTATTAGTGAGAGCGAGGTGGAGCAGCTGAAGAGAACCTTTGAGGCAACTGAAGATGATTGCGTAGTAATCGTTGCTGCAGCGAGAGCGCGTGCGGAGAAAGCGTTGGATGCCGTCTTGAGAAGGGCAGGGGACGCGCTGCGAGAGATACCAAAAGAAACGAGAAGAGCGTTGCCAAACGGTAGCAGCGCGTATATGAGACCTCTACCCGGTGCTGCACGGATGTACCCCGAAACCGATGTCCCACCGGTAGAAATAGATGAGAACCGGCTGAAAAGGATAAAGAGCACGCTTCCTGAGACATTTGAGGCACGGAAATCACGCTATAAGGAAAAATTCGGCTTAAATGACGAACTCGCGGATAAAATCGCTCGAGACATGAATTTCTCACTCTTTGAACGCATAATGGATTCATACGATATACCAGCAACGGTAGTGGTCAGGACGGTTACGGATACCGTAGCAGAGCTGATGCAGGAGGGAATAGATGTGGACCCGCTGGAAGATCACCATTTCATAGCGATATTCAGGCGTCTCTCAGCACATGCGTTTGGTAAGGAGGCGGTGCCGGATATTTTGAAATTCCTGGCGAGCAAGCCTGAGATGAGTGTTGATAAGGCGATCGAAGAAATCGGGTTGAGCATGAATATGGATGAGGTAGAGAAGCTCATAGAGGAGATAGTGCACTCGAAGAAGGATTTTATACAAGAGAAGGGTGCACGAGCTGTGGGACCGTTGATGGGCGTGGTGATGAAGGAATTACGGGGAAAAGTGGATGGGAAGGTGATAAATGAGCTTTTAGAGAAGAAGGTGAACGAAGTTCTGGGTGACAGTTAACTTTCTGTTGAACCTCACATATCCATAAAAATAGAGGACCTGGAAGAAGGGGGGTTATCTTGCAACGAGTGATACTCTCCAAGGACCCATAGCACAGGGAAGGACGATAGCAGAGAGCACAGGATGTAGCAAGAAAACTTATTGAGTCTTATATCGAGCATGGCGATCCTTTGCCATTTGAGATTGAACCATCAAAAAATTTTTGGAGCTATAAGCAAAGACCATCAGTGATTTAAGTAGTCTTCTCTTAAAGATATCCCTATGGAGGAAGAGAGGACCATTGAGAGCAAGGAACTCTACAAAGGAAGGGTTGTTCAGGTACGGCTTGATACCGTTTCATTGCCTAATGGAAGGACAAGAATACGTGAGATTCTCGTTCATCCCGGTGCGGTAGCCATCGTCCCATTGGTCAACGAAAGGGTATTGCTGGTAGAGCAATACCGAAAAGCGATTGAACGTAGAACGTTAGAGATACCCGCAGGTACACTGGAAGAAGGAGAGTCGCCCGAGGACTGTGCCAAGCGGGAGCTAATCGAAGAGACTGGCTTTAACGCTTCACAATGGGATAAACTGACCTCATATTACCCTTCTCCGGGTTATAGTAGTGAGCTAATTCACATCTTCAAAGCACGGGGACTGGAGAAAGTTTCTGATGCTGAAGCTGAATTGCCAATACACCATATGGACTTAGAGGATGTACAGAGAAAGATAAGAACGGGTGAGATACAGGATAGTAAGACGATAATCGGGGTGTTACTAGCGCTATGAGCCCCGCGATATGCATATTGCGGATAGAAGGGACGAATTGCGAACTCGAGACGTTTCTTGCTTTTAAACGTCTGGGTGCATCGGCAGAGATAGTGCACCTGAAGCAATTGATAGGGGCTGTGAAAGAGCGAGAGCGGCGGAATTTAAGGGATTATGACCTGTTAGTGATACCTGGCGGCTTTTCTTCCGGCGATTATATACGGGCAGGGGCGATACTGGCTGCACGGATAAACGGGGCATTGGGAGAGGAAATCGCAGCTTTTCTACAAAATGGGAATCCCCTCTTAGGGATATGCAATGGCTTCCAGGTCTTGGTGGAGATGGGGTTGCTTCCGGGATTTGGTGCAGAGGAAGAGAGCGAGATACAGCAGGCAGCCCTGACAACGAACGATTCAGCTCGCTTCGAGTGCCGTCCGACACTGATAAAGCATGAAAACAGGGGGAACTGTGTCTTCACCCGAGGAATAGAAAAGGGGCGCATCCTGAAGATGCCGTGCGCGCATGCAGAGGGGAGGTTTTTCATCGAGGAGCGAAAGCGAGAGCGGTATATACAACTTCTCGAGGATAACGACCAGATAGTCTTTCGCTATGTTGATTCTGATGGTACTTATGCATCATATCCGTGGAATCCTAATGGATCTCTCTATAATATCGCCGGGATATGTAACCCCGCGGGGACTATATTAGGATTGATGCCACATCCGGAACGGGCTTTTTATGCATTCATGGATTCAGAATGGTCAAGGAGAGCGAGGGAACGGGGGAATGAGAAGGGGAATGCATACGGTGATGGTAAGAAGATATTTGAATCCGTATTGAATTACCTTCGAAGCAGGTAACTAAGATTTTTATCTTACTATCCTTTTTATAAGAAAAAGAAGAGAGGTGAGCAGAACTGGCGAAGAAAAGGGTGAAGGATAAGTGGAAAGCGAAAGAATGGTACACGGTACTAGCACCGAAGATGTTTGGTGACGTAAAAGCAGGAGATACCGTGGCAGACGACCCATCCAAGTTAATAGGGAGAAGGGTAGAGATGACGGTGGATGAACTGACAGGCAAGCTGATAAAGAATCCCAATCTGAAATTATTGCTCGAGATATATGATGTGGATCATACCAACGCGTATACCCGATTCATCGGGCATAAGATAGACGGCGATTATCTCCGGAGCTTAGCGAGGAAGAGGAGTTCGAAGATAGATTCAAATATCGAGATCGTGACAAAGGATAGGGAGAGTATCCGTGTAAAATCATCCTGTTTTACGCTCAAAAAAGCAAGTGAAGCGCAGATAAAGCTGATACGAAAGCTGATGGAGGATGTCATCAGAAGTCGAGCGACCAGTTTGGAATTTAACAAATATATACAAGAGATAATACTGGGGAAACTCTCATCTGACATTTATAAGGTTGCGAAGAAGATATATCCGGTGAGGAGGGTGGAGATAACGAAGACGGAAAGGGCTATCCCACCCGCGCAAGGCAGAGAAGACGTGTCATAACATGAAACTAAAATTTCTCGGTGGCTGTAACGAGGTAGGACGTTCTGCGCTATTGGTGGATGATAAACTTCTCATCGATTATGGAATGAGACCGTCAGATCCACCCGGAGTACCTCTGGGGGTGGAAAGTACTGCGCCAGAGTCGGTAATTGTATCACATGCACATCTCGACCATTCCGGCATGGTTCCGAGTTTGATGAATTCGGGTAAGCCGCCGCGGGTGTATATGACCTCGGTGACAAGGGATTTAACCATGCTCCTGGGAAGAGATACGATTAGAGTGGGGAAAGAGGAGGGGATGGTCTTTTTTGATGAAGAAGATATCAGGAGAATGAATGACTGTACTCATCCCGTAGCTTATGGCGAACGAATCATCTTAAATAGTTCAGACTATGAGTTTGAATTATATAATGCAGGACATATACCAGGTAGTGCATCGGTATATCTGAGAAAAGAGAGTGAGGATATACGCCTGTTTTATACCGGGGACATAAAGATGGATGTAACTCGTTTAATGGAAAGCGCTTCTCCCGCTGATTTCCCTCCATCCGACGTCTTACTTATAGAAAGCACCTATTACGATAGGGAGCATAGAAACAGGGCTGAAATGGAGCGTGAGTTCATAGACTCCATTAGAGAGACCTTGGATTCCGGGGGTAATGCAATTGTGCCGTGCTTTGCAGTTGGTAGGACACAGGAGATGGTGATGGTCTTGCATTCGTATGGGCTTACTCCTTATGTGGACGGTATGGGACTGAGCGTTTTTAATCTGTTTAAGAATTATCCCTCGTTCTTAAAAGATGCGGGCGCGATGAATGATGCTTTTGATAGTGCTCGGTTCGTAAACTCAAAGAGGCGTAAGCAAGTCCTTTCTGAACCTTCGGTGATTGTCACCACCGCAGGAATGCTGAACGGTGGCCCGGTGCTGTATTACCTGAAGAAGATACGCGAAGACCCGAAGAGCAAAGTGCTGCTCACCGGCTATCAAATAGCGGGAACGAACGGGAGAAGATTGATAGAGGAAGGGTGTGTGGAGGCGAATGGCGAGATAGTGAAGGTGAGTGCAGGTGTTGAGCAATATGACTTCTCTGCTCACGCTGGGGATTCCGAACTGAAGAGATTGGTATCACGATTTTGCAAGAGAGGCACAGAAGTTGTATTTATGGTTCATGGCGAACGTACGGGTGATTTCGCAATGTGGACGAGGGCTAATTTCGGGTGCGAGGCAATAGCGCCGAGTAATGGAGAAGAGTTTATTATAGAATGAACTAAAAAATGCGCCGGTAGTGTAGCCTGGCATCACAGAGGCTTGCCAA
>JACUTR010000006.1 GCA_014859735.1 Candidatus Methanophagales archaeon
CGCTCGTTGCCGTTTTTTTATACATGGCGGCAACAGAAGAGGAAAGTGCTACGATCATGTTTGCCACGTTAGAGGGAACAAAGGTAAGAAGTGTGATGAGAACTGAGAACGTGAGTGTACTGGCGGATATGCCAATCACGGAGCTCGCAGAGAAGATGCTTAAGGAGAAAAACGCTGAGTATGCGGTGGTGAGTGACCGTGGTGATTTAAAAGGGCTTATAACATTCAGTGAAATTAAGGAGCTGTCAACCGAGCAACGGCACTCTTTAAGGACTTCTGATATAATAAGTCCGGTTGATCGGCTGAGCGCGGTTATCTCACAGGAGGAAGAAGCAATAGAAGCGCTCAAACGAATGATACGAGCTAAAAAGAATATTTTGGCGGTGGAAGAAGAGGAGGGTGGGGAGATTATAGGCGTTATAACGAAGAGGGATATAGTGATGCATCTAGAAATATTGAAAGGGGGTAGTTAAACAGATATGCGCAACAAAGAGTGGGAAAAATTCCAAATCCCAAGCATCGCGGGCTCTGCCCACGTCCCCGAAAACCCTGAAAGGGTTTAGTTTGAGATTTAGAGTTTGGAATTTAAGTCCACCGAATATTGAGCAGTTACTTTTCGCGGTAGACGGGTTGCCCCTTTTATCGTACCCGATATTTTGATCACTCGTATGCCAACTCGTGCTCCATTTACCGAATGGACGCATGCTAACGACGCCCTCACTTCCTCGACTTTATCATGAGCACATTTCAGGATCCCCACGCCGCTCTTTCCCTCCTCTCTATTGTGGTATTCGATCAGCCGTAACTTAATTTCACTTGCTCCTACATCGCCATATAATGAATAAATCGAATCCCATATCTCTTTCAACAGATCCCTCTTATCCATCTCTCGCTCACCCATCACTTCAAAGAGGAGATACCTCCTCCTCTCACGAAGCGAAGGCGGCATATAAAGCATCAAATCCCAATACATACCAATACATACCAATACTACCAATTTTGCACCCACCTTTTGTTTCACTTTCATTTGCTTTGGATTTGGTAGTTGTGATTTACTTTGGATTTGGTACTATTTGAAATTTGGATTTTTTACATTATCTCCACTTCTTTTTCCTTCTTCCATCTCTTCTCTACTATGCCTTGGGGGATATCGCATAACGCACTCGTAGCCTCCTCCTTACTCATCCCGAAGAGCGCAGCGAGGGCTATCATCTCATGTGGCGCCCTTAAATCGTATATCGAGTGAGCATTGCTGGTTAATATCATGGGGGCGTTATATTTCCTCACCAGCTTCAAAGTCTCTCGCATCTTATCAAGGATTCGTGCTCTCTCACTCCTTCTGGTGTGAATTAATGCCCCCAGATTAAAGTCTATCGCAACACCATTTGCCGCCGCGTATCTCACTGATACGTGGTTCAGTTCCCCTTCCCCGTTCTCTCCACAGGGATGAGCCAGTATATCCACCCGGGAATCCTCTACCGCCGCTCTATTAAGTTTATCATCACCGCCATGAACCGCTAAGAGCGGCACTTTTCCCCAGTGGAGCGTTACTTTTCTTTTCAGTTCAAGAACCGAATGTGCTCTTATCTCTACACCAGTGATGATGAAATTTGACTCCACACGCTCTTTAACGCTCTCATCGTGGTTTGTTAGTGCGATCCCGGCATAGCCATATCGTTTTGCAACTCTGAGCAGTTCCTCTACTGGTGCATCGGTTTCTGGATATGCATGCACGTTGAGGTCGAAGAAATTGGGCATCACACTAAACTAAAGAAGAGGATATATATAACTTAAAAAGTCAATAGTAAGGCCACAAAAACGAGATACAATATCTTCTCCGTGAGCTTTCGCCAGCTCTTCATTAAGAAGTTCAATCCAGATATAACGTTCACAAGCGAACCAGAGCACCACTTACAAATGCAAATAAGCCAATACCAATTGCTATCAACGTCTCTTTCCTCATTGTGTTATAGTTTACATCCTCTCTTCCGAAAGGAATAGTTTTTGGATCAAGCCTTTTTCTAAAAGGTTTGAGTTTGAAACAGGTATGCACCAGGAGCATATCGGCTGCTATAATCGGGAGCAGATAGGCGGGATTGAAGAAGTAAGCGGTATGGTACGTGAAAAAGGGTATCACACTCAGTATGAGTGCCAGGGTATACGAAAAAATCACGACTCGTTTCGCTTGCTCGGTCCCGTATACCCGTGCAATACTCCTTATATTCCTCAGCGTGTCTCCTTTAACATCGGCTATATCCTTCATCACTTCTCTCCCAAAACCTGCAAGGAACGCAATGGAGGAGAGGATCAGGAGCACCAGTTCTATTCTTCCCGGGTCCACGATTAATCCGCCAAAGATAAAAGGTATTGCCATCGTAAATGCGATATAACCATTACTCACCGCGAGGAATTCCTTTATTTTCAGGTCGTAAAGAATACCCAAAGCCGCTGATATCAGTGCGAAGAGGAACAGAATGGGATTTAAGAACGATGCGCAGATAATACCGAGGGTCGTGGCGAGGATCGCGACGAGCAAAGCATCTTCTTTTCTCAGCACACCTCGCACCAGAGGCCTATCTATTCTCCGGTTCGCAATATCCGATTCCAGGTCACAAAAGTCATTCAACGCAAATGTACCTGCTTGAATGAAGAGCGCGGTAAAAAAGCCAAGGAGAGCTATTTGCGAGGGAACCACCAGAGCTACACCAAAAATCGGCGCTGGTTCATAAAATCTCCCACCAGCGACGATTATCCCTAGTATTACCCCGAGCCCATACATCACGCCGTGTTCTAATCTCGTCAATTCCCACAGTGCTTTTATTCTTCGTATCATTCACCAAAGGAACATAATAGGTTTTTTCCGTAAACGCTTTTGCGATAAATGTTTCTTTGATAAAACTTTCTTTTAAGCCCTTACAGGGCTTGCGGGGTTGTGGGGCGGAGCCCCACAGAAGAAAGTTTTAAGCGGAGTCGCTGGGATTCGAACCCAGATCGTCAGGTCCGGAACCTGATAGGATATCCACTACCCCACGACCCCTCCCCCACGGTATTACTAACTCAAACCAGAAGATAAAATTATTTCTTTCTCTTTAACACCTCGATCCCGGGCAGAGGCTTCCCTAAGAGATATCGCAGGAATGCACCGCCTGCAAGGCTCACATGGGCATGGGTCATCTCTCTTTTGTCCATTCCCACCTCGCTTATCGCCGCCGAGGTATGCCCGCCACCGAGGAGCGAGAAGGCATTTGAATTTGAAATCGCTTTAAAAATCTCGCGTGTGCCTTTTGCAAAATCGGCGTTTTCATAAAACCCCACAGGGCCTTTCATTATCACCGTTCTTGCCTCTCTTATTATCCCCGAATAGGTCTCAATCGTTTTCTCTCCAATATCGTATAGTGGTTGGTTTGGCTTTACCTGCTCAACCGGAATCTCTCCTCTCCTACCTTCCACCTCAATGGCGACATCCTCAGGATACTTTATTCTATTTCCTGCTTGTTCCAGTATACGCTTTGCTCGACTCACACTCTCCAAAAGGCGTGTATCGACTTTCATCGGGATTATACCGTTCGCATACAAGAAAATATTTCCGATGAGGCCCGATGTGAGTATACTATCCACTTCCCTCGATCTCAATGCAAAATCGATGATATCAAATACCTCTTCTGGTTTCACGCCTCCGAGAACATAAACACACGGTCTTTCTATGCGATGGGCCGCTCGTTCCAATGCCCCCAGCTCTCGTTCCATCAATCGTCCCACGCCTGCGTCTAACACCATTGGAAACCCAACCACTGATGCATGCGCCCGGTGAGCGACCGAGAACGCATCATTTATGTAAATATCAGCGAGAGGGGCAAGTCTTCTTACAAAGATCGATTTTGCGTGCTCCTCGGGCGTTTTATCAAGCGTCTCCTCTGCAAGCATCCTCACGTTGTCAAGCAATAAAACGTCACCCTTATCAAGATTTTTTATCGACTCTTGCGCAGCGGGTCCTATTATGTCATCAACATACGTTAAATCCACGATTTTCCCGAGCAAGCGCGCATGCTGCTCGAGCGGTAGGAAATCATTACCGCCTGCACGACCCTGGTGCGCGAGGATAACAACCTTTGCATTCTTCTCCGAAAGTTCACGTATCGTCTTTGCATTCTCCACTATCCGCTCCTTCATCTGCACTTTGCCGTTTATGACTACGGAGTTGACATCAGCTCGGAAAAGTGCTGTTTTTCCCGCTACATCGAAATCATCCAAGGTCAAAAAGGCTTTTAACTCTTCACTCATCCTCCTTGCCCTCTTTATTTAATCTAATCGCTCTTCTTCACAGTCCCATCTTCGCTATTCTCTTTACCATGTCTACCACTCTGCACGAGTAGCCCCATTCATTGTCATACCATGCAAGCACTTTCACGAAACGACCTTTACCGCCTATCACGTTGGTAGACTCTGCATCAACCACAGCCGAATAGGTTGAGCCGATATAATCGATGGAAACAAGAGGCTCATAAGAGAGGGTGAGAATCCCGCTCAAAGAGGATTTCGACGCTTTCTCAAAAGCACCATTCACCTCTTCCGCAGTAACTTCTCTCCCTAACTCCGCCACGAGGTCGACCACGGAAACATTAAACGTCGGCACTCGTAACGCGATCCCATCCATTTTTCCCGCGAGCGAAGGTAATACGATCCCTATTGATGCCGCTGCTCCTGTGGTCGTTGGTATTATGGACATTGCGGCCGCACGTGCTCTTCTCAAGTCGTCATGTCGTCCATCAAGAATCCTCTGGTCGTTTGTGTACGAATGCACGGTCGTCATAAAACCTCTATTTATGCCAAACTCGTCGTTTAATACCTTTGCCACCGTGGCCAGGCAATTGGTGGTACAGGAGGCAAGGGATATTATGTTATGCGTAGCATGGTCATACATCTCGTCATTGGCTCCAGGAACAATAGTTACATCAGGGTTCTTCGCGGGTGCGGTTATTATTACCTTTTTACCCCCGGCGTCAAGATGTTTCGATGCACTCTTTCTATCTCTAAACGCCCCCGTGGATTCCACAACCACATCTATGCCTAAATCACCCCATGGCAACTTACCAATGTCGTTTTCCGCCAATATCTTTATCTCTTTTCCATTCACCACGATTATATTCCGCTCTTTATCCGCTCGTACCTCTCCGCCCATGATACCGTGTACGGAATCATACCTCAATAGATGAGCCACCCAAGAAGCCTCCGCCCCACGGCTATTTATTGCCACAAAATCGGTATCTGACTTGTCTCGTAGCGCTGCTCTAAACACAATTCGACCAATTCTCCCCCATCCATTTATCGCTACCTTTACCATGTAAAGATATTTGTTGTTTTTTTATTTATATAACTTCAAGTTTCTTAGATGTGCCACAGCATGACGATTATCGGCAAGAGCAACACGCCCATCGAATTACTCCGTCTTACGCCGAAATAAATTGGAATAAGCCCTATGCATGAGCCTACGAGAAGAACCAGCAATCCTAGAGCACCGGTAAAAAGAAAAACGAGCACGGCGAGGAAAATTGCAATGCCGCTCAGCATCTTTCGATACGGTATTTTCACGAAGTGCAGAGAGAACTGCTTGCCGACGTATCTGGTAATGAAAAACGAGAAGGGGGATGCAATTAATGCTGCGGTGAGCAGATAAATCAATGCTGAAGGCGGAATGAGTCTTTCCCATGCTTGAACCTCTACGAGGCGGCTTATCGCTATCGTGGCCCCACTCCTCGCACGTGAGATGAGAAAGAGTGTTTCGAGGCAGAAAAACACATTAGCCGTGTTAACGCTGCTCAACGTGACAATTACCTGCTCAGGCTCTCTCGTTCTTCTTGCAAGCATTGCCATCACGGTTGCATGTGCAGGGGTGATCCCGGGCAGAACGCTAACTAAGGTACCAAAAACCGAGCCTGATAGAACCGATTTCATAATGCCCCCTCTCTCCAGTACCGGCTCTTCGATCCTCTGCTCCGGTATCTCAGGTGTGTAAAGGAGCGAAAATAAGATGGTTGAGAGTCCAAACAACCCGGTAAGTGCAGGAAAAAGCATTGTCGAGCGAAGAAAGAACGGCGCGTGCACCGGCATCTTCAGTATCACATAACCAAACAACCCGGAGAGGATAAAGACAAAGGAAGAGAGAAGGATAGCCTGGTATGCTGCCTTTCGTTCGCTGAAGCTCTCGGTGAGGATAAGCAGTGCGGATAGTCCAACGAGCAGGTAGAGCATCGAGCCTCGAAGCAGTTCGTAGAAGTGAAGCGAGGAGAAGATGAGATAGAACGGGATAATGAAGAGGAAAGAGAAGATAACCGCACCGAAACTGCCTATTACTGAAAGGACTGTTGCTTCGTAGGCGCGACCCTCCAGAAGTAAGCGGTGTGCCGGCAGTAACGCGAGTGCGGTATCTCCTTCGGGCGCTCCGATGAATGCTGCGGGTATAAAACTCAAGAAGGTATGCGCTACGGAAGCGGCGAGGATAATGGACGCAACCAAGACAAGTACCATATCAGGAGGAACAAGCGCATGTAACAGAGGTGACCCAGCTACTATCATCGGGGTAATGGCGAGGAGGATAAAGGCAACGTTATTGGGATGGAAGCCAGGAACAAGCCCTGTTATTGTGCCTAACAGCACGCCGAGCATCGAAAATGCAAAGAGCAAGAGCAAGAAGAAAAAAGAGTCCGTCATCTTTCAGGTCATCGTATCTCCTATTCTCTAAGAGAGGTTTCACTTTTTGTTTAAGAAAAGGGGGGGGTGTCTTTGATAGTAAATCGAAATTACTCCAGTATTCGCTTTTTGAGAGAAAGAGTTTATATAATATGCTGATGAAATAGTGGGAACATGGAGGTAAAAAGCGAGAGATGAAGGAATATAAGTGCAAGTATTGTGGTGAAGTATTTGAGAAGCCGTTACTGTTGGCTCGCCATGTAAGATTGGCACATAAAAAAGCAAAGACAAGAGAAAAGAAAGCGGTCGCAATAGGGAAGGAGTCAGATCAGATTAACCGAAGTATTGAAGCCATCGGTATTCTGAAGGGATTGCAGGCATCACCTAATCTGAGTCAGGGTGAAAAGAAACTGTTGCAAGAGGTATCACAGAGAATTGAGGAGCTTTTGGCATATACACCGGGGAGTAAATGAAGGCAGAATAGCTAAAGGCTTCTATCGTACCTTTGGTATTGGAAAAGCATTGTGAGGATAGGGGGAGTGTATTAGAGCTTGGATCAAGTGAGAACGTGCGAGTGGTGTAAACTTCGGTCACCATGCGGAGCATTTTTCTATTGAACTTGAATAGAGCAAGGTGAGCAAATGAAGAGAGCCCTTCTCCTCAAAATATTCTTGTTGATAGACCGCATATATGCTCAAGCAAGACAATAAATATTATCCCTCGCAATCTTTGTAGGGTCGTGCCCTTTGATCCTAAGATCGCGAGAGGAGAGGATATAGACTTTTTGATAAATGCCAGGATGTTTGGCTTTCCCTTCTTCCGGGATAATCAACTATCCATTACGCACCTCCCACCCCCTAAGACACATCCCACCTGGCTGCAGTTGAGAGTAGATATTTACCGGTTTATGTATGAGCGAGCAAAGATTGAGCACCAAAAAGAGATAAAGGGGATGAAAAAGGTTTATCCTGAGGATTTTGACCCTTACCCAGGCGCTTTTTTGAAACAATGGCATATACAAGCAAAAGAGAGGTTCGTTCGCGTATACGGGCAATTATTGAAGGGTGAAGAGAATAATTACTCTCCTGACAAAGTTACTCCGCCCGGGATATTCAGTAAGGTATTAAAATTGACGCCGAGGGGTATGGTAAAAAAATAAAAAACGTGATCAGGTTCTGGGTTGAAAAGCCCTCATTGGACACATCCCTGCATCCTTATCTGCTAAAACTTCACTTCCAAGATTAGAACAATTTCCCGTTGTCTCAGTTACTGGTGTATAAAACTTGCAGTCTTTACATGTCGGCATTTTTATCACCTCTCAAACAGAAATTTACCACGTTGATATGCCCACAATACTTCACATGCCCTTCCAAGGTGTATCATGGCTGAGGATATATATAAACCTTTATGCAGAGAAATTGCTACGCCGCTCGTTGGTTCCTTATTAAGATAATCCCGCAGTTTTGCATTATGTTATAAAAGAGCAGGGGCAATCCGAATTATATGCATGATAAACCTCAACAACTCGGCTACCTTGAAGGGTGGCTTTCAATTGCACTTAACGTAATCCTCTTTGGATTTAAGTACTGGGCGGGTATTAAATCTGGTTCGGTAGCAATGGTCGCCGATGCATGGCATACCCTGTCAGATACGTTCACGTCACTCATTATCGTGGTGAGTTTCGTGATTGCTGCGCGGCCCGCAGATAAACGCCATCCCTTTGGACACGGGAGAGCAGAGGTTATCGGAGCTCTAATTATCGGTACCCTTCTAACCGTGGTAGGATTAACTTTTCTCAAAGAATCGATCCTCAGATTACAGAACTATCAGGCAGCACAGTTTGCCACCTTAGCTATAATCGTGTTCGGTATATCTATGATTCTAAAGGAAGCACTTGCGGAATTTTCACTGTGGGCGGGTAAAAAGATAGACTCTCGTGCGCTCCTAGCAGATGGATGGCATCATAGAAGTGACGCCATCGCGTCAGGATTAATTGTCATTGGAGCATTATCAGGAGCATATCTCTGGTGGATTGACGGTGTGATGGGGATTTTTGTATCCGCCTTAATTTTATACGCTACGTATGACATTTTAAAAGGTGCGGTGGGTTCATTATTAGGAGAAAAAGTCGATCCTATACTTGAGGCGAAAATAAAAAATTTGATTAAGACGATTGCCCCCTCGGTATCATGTTTACATCATTTACATCTGCACCGCTATGGCGACCACATTGAATTATCGCTCCATATAAAACTCCCCACTGAAATGAACTTGAAAGAGGCGCATGATTTAGCCACGATGTTAGAAGAAGCTATCAGGATAGAACTGAAAGTTGAGCCGACGATTCATGTAGAACCTCTGGGTGAACCAGAAGAAGCCAGAAGATTTCCCGGATGAGTGGCAGTGTCCAATTTGCGGCTCTCTCTGATAAAACGCATTTTATTTCAGAGCCGCTTCGGGTTTTTCGGATGCCGTGGTTATTCCGATAATTTTATATAGAATGAAACATAGACCAGAGAAAAATAGAAAATATAACCGTTAGAAGTGGTGGTAATGTCGAACCAGAGAGAATTTTTAGCGGCATTTAAAGAGATATTTTGGTATCAAGTGAGGAGAAAATTTGGACTTCTGCCTGAAATGAATATCGTTGAAAAATGGTTGAGGCCCCTACTCACTCTCTTTTATATCCTCCTCCTGTATTATTTCACTCTGAATCACCATGAAATAGCGCTCACCCTATTAACGTTGGTCGGCTGTACGTGGTTGAGTGCAACAGCGATTGATTCAATGAAACAAATTTATCATCGTCGTTATACCTTGGCTGAGAACCCTAACGGCTTTAGAGATATCGATGAATTTACGTCTCTTGAGAAACTGTTTACGTATCTAATTCCAGCTTTCATATTAACCGGCATCTTTGCAGGGAGTCTGTTTTTTATCACCTTTATCCGTACCGGAGATTTAAACGTAGATGTATTCATTGGCATGGTGAGTATACCATTTGTTATACTGTTAGAATGGTAGGTTTTGCAACACCCAGGTGAGTTCAGTTTTTATACTTCCAGATATTGGGCGTGATCGGAAGTTTTATATAACCCTATTTTCTATAGGAATTGGTGATGGCGGGAATAAAACAGGTAACACTTGATCGCTGTGAGGACGCGGCACCAAAGTCTGATGCAATCTCAAAGGAGGAAGAATTAGAAAAAACGCACCTGGCGCAAGAGATAGCGTTCCCCTTTGAATGGAAGTATGGTGTGATTACCGAATTGAGCGAGGAAGAGAAGGAAGCGGTGATTCTCAGAGGGTGCGATCTGTGCAACCAAAAAAAGATTGAATTTCAGAAGGTGAGCGCCGGCATTAAATCGTTACTTTGCCGGTCCTGCGCGGAGAACTATGTGCGAGACGCGATAAGGCTCAAAACTATCTCATAAGGTTCTTCCCATATTTAGAGACAATAATCCCCGCAATTAATGGCGAATATTAAATTTAGTTTAGATATCTTTCACCATAAATGGCCCTTCTCGTGTGTAACCAAACCGTTCATAGTACTCGCGCACACCGATCCCGCTCATCACTGCGATCCTCCGGTAGCCCTCATCACCTGCTATCTCCTCCGCGTTCCTCAATAATCGCGCGCCGTAGCCACGATGCTGCCAGCTGTGCTCCTTCCGTTCGCCCAGGCCAACTAATTCGCCATAGACATGCAAGTCACGAACCAGAGCAGCATGCTTCAACTCTTCCCGGTGAGGCTGGTAGGGAAAGCGCAACCTCAAAAGCGCGATTAAAATATCGTTCTCAACGTCTTCATACGAGAGGAAATATTCAGTCCCCTTGCATGCTTCATAATCCCCGGATAACAATTGTATATAACGTTCATCAGCAACCCGCCCTCCCAACCGAGAAAGACCTGCCTCCCTGCACCGGATACACCGGCAGGTATAGCCCAGCTCGTGCAGCCGCGCACCCACCAATTGCCGTAGGTTGCTCTTCTTCACCCCCGCTTCGATAAACTGCACCGGAATATCGCGCTGTATTCGTTGTATCCTCACCCACGTCGGAATTATTCGTTTCGCATAAGCGATTATCTCAATCGCTTCTTCCTCACCAATCGGCTCATACTCACCCCTTTTCCACTGCTCATATAACTGCGTCCCTTTAACCACCAGCGTGGGGTATATCTTCAAATAATCAGGCTTGAAGTTTGGATCGTAAAAGAGGTGGTCAAACATCTCTTTATCATCATCGGGAGTTGCGCCAGGCAAGCCAAGCATCACGTGAAAGCCTACTTTTAATCCACTATCCCGTGCTCTTCTGTTCGCCTCGATCGACTCTTCTACCGAATGTCCTCTCCTTATATGCTCCAAAATCTCGTTAGAGACCTGCTGCACACCTAACTCGACTTTTGTGGCACCCATCTCCAGCATCTGGTCTATCTCACCTTCTCGCGCATAATCGGGCCGAGTCTCAAACGTAATGCCGGTATTTCGTATCTCTCGCCCTCTCTCGTCCCCAAACCCCTTCATCGCATCAAGGCACCGTTTCACAAACCATCGCTGGTAATCCACGGGTCTTGCAGTGAGCGTACCGCCCATCAAGATCAACTCAACCTTCTCGAAATCATGTCCTATCTCCTCGAGCTGATAGAGTCGCGCTTTCACCTGCTCATAAGGGTCAAAACCATGCTGAGCAGCTCTAAATGCAGCCGGCTCCCGCCCTACATAACTCTGCGGCGACTCGAAATCCGAGAATGGCCCACCTGGACACATTACGCACCTTCCATGCGGACAGGGGTAAGGAGAGGTCATCACCGCAACGGGGGCAACGCCAGAAGCCGTTCGCATTCGCTTCCTCTTTAATCGCTCTTTTAATTCACTCCGGGTTAATTTCAGCAGATCAGAATTCCGCGGAATGCTACTCAACCCGTATTTCCTGCTTATCTCCTTTTTTATCCTATCTATGCTCTCAGCTCCGCGTAATCCGCTTTCCGCCAGGACATCTGCTATCTCCCTGCATGCATCCTTGTATGCATTCGTCGTTGTTGCCATCGTTTCACAACTAATATTTGGAGAGTACTATCAGGATGTAGGTAAAATTTAAAGTGGTTTAGCGGACATAAGAGTGGAATTTTATCGTCCCGCTCACGCGTACCCGCTCAAATCTTCACTTCTCCGCTCTGTTTCTTCTTCTCCCTCCTCTTCCATCAGCTCCTTTTCTACTCGCCTCCTCGCCTCCAAATCTGATGTATCAACGCTAAGGTTTAATATCTCACCTACTTTCGCCAATAAGTTCTTCGCCGCATTAAAATCAGGATATTCGGGGTCTACTACATTCTGCGTTGTGTTTGCGAATAAACAAACCCCTTTTATCCCCTTCTCTCTCCCTATTGCAACCACAAGCCCGGAAAACCCTATAAATCTATCCACATTTGTTCTCTTAATTCCATATTGCGACATCTCTTCCAATAATTCCAAATCGGTCACACAGCAGCGTATTCCCTCCTCTATTACCTGCGCACCAAGCGAAATCATCCTTTTTACGTGAAGCTCCTTGAACAAATCCGTGATTTTATCAGCGACCATATATTGGTCGAGGACATCATAAGCCTGATAACCTCGTGTTATTACGAGATCGCGGCCTTTGACTTGCTCTTGGGTTCTATTATCAAATATATAGAGCTCCACGCGTGGGAGTTCCACTATGTTGCCCTTCTCTACTTTTACACCCGCGCTGCTGGGCGCACCGAGATAAGAAGGGCCGTAGTACATACCCGGGAAACCATACGAGAAGAGTTCAGCATATAATTTCGGCTGTAATTTCTCAACAAGCGCATCTACTGCCAGTTTACCCACGGAACTGAGTCCTGGCGATCCTACCAGTGCTATCGGCTCCCTCAGCTCAATCTTACTCGTATCCCTGTAGTGTATCCATGCTTTTTTCGTTATGCCCATGGTTTAAGAATAAAACTTCTAGTATATTTAACCAAAAAATATTATTTTCTTTGGTAAAGCTTTCTTATAAGCCCCTCCGGGGCTTGCGGGGGCACGGGCGGAGCCCGTGATGGGGCGGAGCCCCACATAAAGAAAGGGTTGATGAGAATAATAGCTCATCGGGGAGCTCGGCTCGAGGAGCCGGAGAACACGCTAAGAGCCGTAAAAAGAGCCTTTGAGTGCGGTGCTGATGCGGTAGAAATTGACGCCAGGTTGAGTAAAGACCATGAGATAGTGGCCATTCACGATGATACGCTGGAGCGAACGACCAATGGTTCCGGAAAGGTCGGTGAGAAGACACTCAATTACTTGAGATCACTTGATGCAGGAAAAGGAGAGCAGATTCCAGTGCTCTCTGAAGTGCTTTTACTCGCCCAAACGCGTGGAATCGAGGTGGTCATCGAATTGAAAGAAGTGGATATGGAGAAACCTGTCCTGCAGGACATAGCAGAGGCAGAGCTGGAGAAAAGCGTTACAATCTCCTCTTTCTTCCATCATTCGCTTCTCAAGATCAAAGAACTCGCACCTGCCATAAGGACCGGTGTAATACTCTCCTCTTTGCCTGTTTATCCGGTTAAATTAGCGCTTGATGCAAAAGCTGATTGTATCTTCCAGAAATATCCCAGACTAACCAGAGAATACATTGAAGAAGCATCAAGAAACGAGATAGCAATCTATCCATGGACGATAAACACGATCGAAGATTTTGAGAAAGTACGTGAACTCGGTGTACCAGGCCTCGTTACTGACGATCCGTGCCTTTTCAAATCCCTTTGCAGTGAAAAGGAAGGCGGGAAAAATGGGGCTTGTTGAGCTCCATCAGGGGTTTCTCACAGCCCCTTGGTGGTTGCCTTTACGATGGTGCCAAGTTTTATAAGTTTTTATAGTATAAAATTATAAAATGGTGCTATTCAGTCATAACTGGGGGTGAGAATCCCATCCGACTTTTATCTCGAATATACCACCTTTATTATATCTGCCCTAAGAAGATATTTTATAATACTCTCCTCTTTAAGTTTCGGTAAATCTTAAGGATGTTATGGATTATCTTGGAGCGTTCAAAGAGAATGACATATGATTGCTTGCAGGTATTGAAAAATTTTGTCGGGTGATTTAAAAATCATTGCTCTTTCTCTTGGTATTTTTCCATAATTCCTTTAGCGGCGAGGTCTTCCAAGATTGCTCCTAAAGCCTGCACGAGTCTCTGAGCTGCAGCATGAGTCATGTATATCCGAGTTCCTGGAATATACATCTTTCCCTCTTTCTTGATACCTGGCATTTCCAAGAAATCGATGTGAACATCCCTATGAGAGACATTAATGTATGCAAGATTTGAATAGCGGATAAGCGAGATATCAGGTACGGCTTCTTTAGGATCGAAGCTATACATTTGCTTTAGATCAAATGCAAATGGAACCACTTCGGTTCGTTTTTCAGAATCTCCACTTTTTTCCTGCGATATATCCTTCTTTCCAGTAGCCATCAAACTCCCTCCATAGCTACAGTGAAATCTTCACTTGCACCATTTTTTCGCACAGAGATGATCTCCATCTCAGTTCTCCAATTTATAATAGAACCGCCGAAATCAGGATATCGGGTATCCGCTGTAGCAACTATTTTTGGCCAAAACTCGTTCATGTAATAATTTGATATAGCCTTGTCCATACAATTCAATCCATCGCGATCATCGACCACAGCATAGGCTAAAAATGTCAATGCGGTGATTTTTTTTGACTCTAAATTCACTCGGTAGACAGGATGCTGCGCATCACTTGAATCCTTTATAAGCAAACCAAGAGCTGTTAGGTTACTAAGTGCTCTCCTGATACTAGGTGCTGAAGCTCCAATTATATCTTCAAGATCTTTCGGACGGTATTCGATGTAAGGGTCAGCTACTATCTCCTCCACGACCTTTACCTCTACAGAATTTCCAAATAGTCCCCCGTATGGTTTATCCACATATCTTTCTAACCTTCGCGGGATCTCATCTTTTTCCATGTCTTGCCTCACCCATATATATCTCTCTATCTATCTATCTCTCTATCTCTATAAAAACCTTTTTTTCTGTTTCAGAAAATTTTCTTTTAGATTATTCTCCGCATCTGTCCGTGATGAGGTATTGAGAGATTATGAAACGATACCCATTGAGCGGCCCAAGCCCAATCTACTAATTTAACAACCTTTTCACCACTTCTTGAGATTTGGATTCTTATAACACTTATGTCCAAATTCCTAATGCACTCTTCAACATCTATACCTTCTCGTTCCCACTTTCTCTTGCACCTTTCCAAACTTGGCATGCCTCCGACTTTCATCAACCATGCAAGAAAACGAGCAGTTTCAACGGGTAGTCTTGGTGGGGATAATTCATTCATTGATAATTATATATTTTGTATAGCCTATTTAAAGCTTCTTAGTACTCTATTTTCTCAATAGAGACATGAAACATGTTATATATGTTGAACATGTTGAACATGTTGAACATGTAATATGAAGTATTATACTAATACCCCTTCTTCATATCCGCTCTTTTTCCATATCTTCTTCCGATGAAGCTTCTCACCACATCTCAGGTATATTCTTTCCCTTCTCTTTCACATTTCGCGTCCATCCCGGCTCATGCCTTTCATATAAGGATAGCTGGGGCATCCGACCGCCGCCGAAGCCGGGCATTCCGCCAAAACTCGCATTCTCCACGGGTATGCTTTCTCCACCGCCGGCAGGCAAGCCCATGACTGCATATCTGCAGCTATCCATGCTGTGATCATGTATTTTTAGAGGTTCATCCTGCTCATTTTCAGCATAAGAATACATCGAAAACTCATTGATTATGTTCTGGCAGCGTTCATGCACAAAGAAGCGGTTTGTCTCTATCCTCGCCGTTACTGTTCTTATGCCCGCGTTCACATCATTATTTGCCTTCAGTGCGTCCAGTCCGGCCCCCACAAATTTCTCTATTGAGGCGGGCTCTGAGGGATCACAGTATATAAAAATGTTATCTCGATGAGTATACCACCTTTATTATATCATCGTTTTCCAACGCGTATTTCTCACCCAGTCGGAGTTTGGTTCTCGCATCAACCGCAAAAAGAAAGCCCTTACCGATGTCAGAATGAACGGCGAAAGCTAAGTCCCGTGCGGTACCCCCTCGCTTCACAAGAAATGCATCCGGCAAGATTCTTCCCGCAGAGTCAGTGAACTTGTGCTCATCCTCCACGGGATACGCAACCACGTAATCCAACAAGTCAAATACAACCCGATTTATGATGGCCTGGACACCCGTGCCGTTATACGTCTGAATTAATTTCCTTATCCTTTCCAGGCCCTTCCTTTGCTTCTCCGTGAGTTCGCGTAACGGCTCAAAATCCAAATCACCCGGCAGATACATTATGATTTTATTCTTTGCGGCGGTTCTCAAAGCAAGTTCCGCCGCGGCTGAACAGGGAATAACCGGCTCACCATCTCCTGCTCCGCTCTGCACTTCCAGTTTTTTAATGTTCGCTTCTGGCGCTATGTCTGCTTTGTTCGCCGCAATAATCATTTTTTTACTCCGGTTTATAATATGCAACGCTAACTTTTTCAGGTCATCATCATTCCATACCTTCAATTTACTCTTATCCGAAAGGTCAGATTCTGATATCGCCATCTTTATGTGCTCTTCAGTTACTCCCACACCGGCTAATTGCTCAGAAAGCAGCCGTTCTATCTTCGTTCCTTCTAATTCCGCCTTCCTCTCCAATTTTCTCCAATTCCTCTTTATTATCCCATATACCCACATATTCAACTCCGCTTTGAAGAACGTGAGATCTTCCAGTGGGTTATGGTCCCCGATTTCCACCACATTACCATCCGCATCTGTTCCCCCTGATGCATCGACGACCTGTATTATCGCCTCTGCCTGTCTGAGTTGGTCTAAAAATTCGTTTCCCAATCCCCTCCCTTCGTGTGCACCCTTGACCAGTCCCGCAACATCGATAAGCTCCACCGGTACGAAGCGAAACCCCTCAATGCAATTTCCACACCCCTTTGGTCCAATCTCCTGCAGGATCTTTTCTTCGCTACACGGGCATTTCACCTTCACGTATGCGATCCCGCGATTAGGGGCGATGGTAGTGAATGGATAAGCGGCTATTTCTACATCCGCGAGTGTGGAAGCCTTGAAAAAGGTAGATTTTCCCGAATTTGGCTTACCTGCGATCGCAATGGTTATCATTTCATTCTTCAACAGAAATCGTTTCTAACTGACTTACTATGCTCCACACCAATGCCCTTGTATGTGAAGGAATATTAAGACTGGCTGTTAGTTCATCCAGATCAGAAATCACCCGTGCCACTCGCACGGCCAGTGATTCATCCCCGTTCAGCAGCTTATTTTTCACTTCGCTCGCCGATCTCCTTATGTTTCGCGGAACCGTGATATCGCTCATCATCTCATCAAGCATCTCTATGCATTTCTTCATGATTTCTTCTTTATCCGCCCCTTCCATTCGTTCTTGCCACCTCCTCGATTTCTCGAATATCCTTATATATAGAACAAAAGGAGACTGGTAAACTGTAAAAGAATTTCCCACTAAAAATATTTTACTCAGCAATAAATAAAAATAGCTATGTACTATTGGAGGACATGCGAGCTGTTGAAGAAGCGGTGCAGGATGAACTGAGACAAGGGAAGAAGCCGTTAACTCTGTTCATGCTCGGCGGTGTTGATGTGGGAAAGACGTACACGGTTACCGCTATTGCAAACAGATTTTATGAGCACGGCCTAACCGTAGCAGTTGTGGATGCTGATGTGGGCCAGAGTGATATCGGGCCTCCCTGCTGCATAGGAATGGGTATTCTGGATAGGGAAATCCAGAAGCTTTCAGAGGTACCTCTTCACAGCCTCTATTTCGTTGGCAATACCTCACCCGAGCGAGGTATGCAGGACTGCATAACGGGGGCAGCAGCTGCTGTGCAGGAAGCAAAAAAGTGTGATGCGGATCTTATACTGGTGGATTCAACCGGATGGATAGAGGGAGAAGATGCGAAGAGGTTCAAACTGCTCGAGATAAAAGGGATAGACCCTTCTCTTGTCGTTGCGATCGAGAGAGAGGATGAATTGAAGCATATCCTACCGCATTTACCTCAAAAGGTCATTAGGTTGCGAATTTCACCTGAAACAAGGAGTAGAACGAGGGAAGAGCGAAGAGCACTGCGTGAAGAGGGGTATAAGAGCTATTTCAGAGCAGCTAAGGAGAGATCGTTTGACCTTTCTCTTTTGGCGTGGCTTCCCGAACGAGGCACGTTATTAGGTCTCTCTGGCAGTATACGCGGGGATAATGACGACGGTGAGGAAACTCTGGGACTGGGGATATTGCGAGAGGTAGATTACGAACGTGGCAAAGCAGTAGTATTTACACCGGTAAATGCGGATACTGGTGATAAGGCAGGTATAAAAGGGATAAAACCGGGTGGTGTGAAGCTCATAACGGTAAATGGTGAATTAAAGGAGGTTAAATCTTCCTGGTATCCTATCAAACCCTCAAACCACCGAGACTAGTGATAAACAAGGCGGCTGCTATGATATCCGCGGTAGACCCGGGATTGAGCCCTTCCCGTATGAGCTTCCCATCGAATTCCTCCATCTCTTTCTGTTGGTAGCCCTTATCAACAATCCACTGTGCCCTCTCCTTCACGTATCTGCTCTTTTCGGGTCCGAACTTCATTTTAATAAAGGTATCCTCCTCTTCCGAGAGCAGCCTTAGATAAGCGTGAGTTATCGCCTCATTTATGCGCTTCTCCCTGGCAAAATCCTTTATGAGCGCCGCATACTCGAAGGTTTTAGCAAATCCACCCACCAACTCGCGTGAGATCAAATCATACGGTGCAGAGATGGTAAGTATCGCGTAAAAAGAGAGCTTCCTTTCCCTTATCTCAGGTATCGAAGCCTCATCCATCACATCAAGTTCGGGCACATCTCTTCTCACTTTCACTTTTGCTCGGGGAAAGGCGGTGTAAACCGCTATTGCATCAGCCATACTGGTCTTCAGCATGAGCTCCGTAGCCCTCCGCTTCAGCTCTTCCCTGTCATAGCGCTCACAAGCGCCCGCAGCCATCGCTAAAGGAACGAACAAGAGTAGTGCACCGAAATGGGTATTTCCTCCGCTCTGCCATGCGACGCTTTCCTCCACCCCTCTTCTTATCAACTCACCCACACCCGTTCCGCTGCTGCTTCCCCGTGCTGCAGCTTCTCTCAAAATTGGGTACAGGGCAACCGAAGATGCGAGAAAATGCTCATAGCGTGTATCTATAAAGTCATGCGTTCGGTCCACATTACCGGGTTTGGGATACGCGGATACTTCCAGAAGCAGAGCTAATTGTGCACTTCGCGCAACATAATCCTCATTCATAACTCAACCACACCCTCGTACACCCTTTCCGCAGGACCGGTAAGATACGCACCTTCCTCCCTTAGCTCCACGATCAGATCCCCGCCCTCGGTATGCACGATGATCGGCGCACCTCTGGTTACATACCCAAGCGCATTCAGCGCAAGCACAGACGCGGTTGATCCGGTTCCACACGATAACGTCTCCCCTACTCCACGTTCATACGTCCTCACACTGATCTCATTCTCATTCTTCTCTCTTCGTACCACAAAATTAACATTAGTCCTGTGAGGAAACGCCTTATGCGATTCTATGCCTTTCCCCACGGTGTCAATATCCAGTCCCTCAAAGGAATCAGCAATAACAATGGCGTGAGGATTGCCAAGACTTAACGAAGTCAGCTTGATCTCACCAATCTGCTCATTCACATAAAACAGCTCATCTATTCTCGTAAACACCGGCTTTCCCATAAACACCCGGACAGAAGTTACCACGCCTCTTTCATCAACCTCCACTTCGGGCACAATCAATCCAGCTAACGTCTCCACGTTTATTCTCTTCTTTTGCACAATCCCGTTTTCATACACATATCTGGCAAAGCACCGTATTCCGTTTCCACTCATCTCCGCCTCTGAACCATCGGGATTGAAGATGCGCATCCGCACCTCATACGAGCCCGAAGTGGGTTTACCGAGATATAAAATGCCGTCTGCACCTACCGAGAATCTTCTTCGGCACAGAAATCGTGCGATTTCCCCTTTCTTCCCATCCGGTATTTCCGCTTCACGATCGTCAATCAGAATGAAATCGTTACCACAGCCCTGCATCTTGGTGAATCTAACTATCATCATCTTTTACTCTGTTCTGTTGCCCCTCTATAAGTTCAGCCCTTTTATCCGTTCACCCGCTTCTTTTATCCGTTCTACAGTTACACACAGGGCAAGCCGAATAAACCCTTCCCCATGCTCTCCAAACCCTATACCCGGTGTTACAACCAGACCTGCACGTTCCAACAGGAACAGGGAGAACTGGATAGAGGGTGAAGAGGCGAAATCCCTGACCTGAGGGACCTTTGCCCAGAGATAGAAGGTTGCCTTTGGCTTTTTCACCTCTATACCCGCGGATCTCAACCCTTCAACTAAAATATCTCTTCTTTCTCGATAAATCTCCACATTCCTCTTTATACAGTCCTGTGGACCGGCTAACGCCGCTATTCCCGCTACCTGGACAGTCTGGAAGGTCCCGGAATCAACATTGGTTTTCACCATCCGTAACCCTTTTAATATCTCAGGATTACCTACAGCGAAGCCGATCCGCCATCCCGTCATGTTATAGGCCTTTGATAGCGAGTTAAACTCGATACCTACCTCCTTTGCACCATCGACTGCCAGAAAACTCGGCGAGGCATATCCGTCAAACGTGAGCTCGGAGTAAGGGTTATCATGGAGAATGATGACATCGTTGTCAAGAGCGAAATCTACCACCCCTTCAAAGAACGATTTTTCGACAGTCGCTGCAGTGGGATTATTTGGATAATTTAAGAACATGATTTTTGCTTTCCGCGCCACTTCCTTATCTATGCCTTCCAGGTCAGGCTTGAATTCGTTCTCTTCCGTTAAAGGGACTGAATGAGGTATCGAATTCGCCAATACCACGGCATTGTTATAGACCGGATATGCGGGTTCCGGGACAAGAGCAATATCTCCCGGGTCTAAAAATGCAAATGCTGAATGCGCTATCCCCTCCTTTGACCCTATCAACGTGAGAACCTCATCCTCGGCATCGAGCGTAACGTGCTTTCTGTGGTTGTACCATGCCGCCACCGCTTCACGGAAAGAGAGCAGCCCTTCGTAAGAGGGATATCTATGATTTGACGGGTCCTTCGCGGCGTGGCAAGCTGCTTCGACGATGTGCGAAGGCGTCGGTAAATCGGGATCACCGATACCTAAGTCTATTATATCCCCACCTCTCTTCTCTGCTTTCTTCTTCCTCTCATCCAATTCCGCAAAAAGATAAGGAGGCAGAGAACTTATTCTTCTTGCATATATCTCCCTCATAAGTTTTACCATGGCTCTATCGTTGATGGTTATTAATCCTTTTGTTTTTTTGTACGTATATTTAAACCCGTAGAAATAGACCCCGGTTTTTAAGAGGTACGAATCAAAGCATCCGTAACCGCCTCTTCCATCACTTCTATCGGCGGCTCCTCGTGTGTCCATATCTGGAACGATGCGGCACCCTGGTATACCAGCATCTTCACCCCATTTACGATCTTCTTCACCCCCGCACGCGTCGCTTCCTTCAGCAACCTCGTCTCCATTGGAGTATACACAATATCGAATACGACGAGGTCGGGGTGCATCATATCAGCAGTTACTAACGTTGCATTCTCATGAGGGTGCATTCCTACCGATGTCGCATTTATCAAAATATCCGAATCTTTGATACGCTCTTTAAGCTCGACGTCCAACCCGATAGCATCCGCATTACTGAGCTTAGAGGCTAACCGAGCAGCTCGTTCTTTCGTCCTGTTTGCTACCGTCACTTTCGCACCTTCCGTATCGAGGTAAAACGAGATAGCCTTTGCAGCACCACCAGCACCAAAAATGAGCACACTTTTGCCTTTTATCTCGCCCGCCGTCTCTTTCAATACCCTCAGAGAACCTATTCCATCAGTATTATAGCCAACCGGCCTGCCACTGCTGAAATCGATGGTATTGATAGCACCTATTTTCTTCGCCACTTTCTCAGCATCGACGAAAAAGAGCGCTTGTTCCTTCAGCGGTATCGTAACGTTAAGACCCGAGATACCGAGACTTTTCGCTCCCCTTATCGCATCTCCAAGTTCATCCATAGATACTCTGAACGCGAGATAAACAGCATCCATTCCGCGTTTCTCAAAGGCGGCGTTATGCATAACGGGCGAAAGACTATGTGCTACCGGATCGCCGATGACACCATATATCTTTTTCATCACATACCTCTGAGTATATATAATATAGTTCCAAATAGAATTACGTGACGTTAAAGGGCGCTATTTTAAAAACTTTTTATAGAACAAAATTGTATAAATACCCATGCCAAGCTCGAGAAGGCATGAGTTCCGAGAACTAATGGAACACCGTGAAAATATCGAAACATTTAAATCCCTGTTTGCAAGAAATAAGGATAAACAAAAATGGAGGGAATAAAAGTGATACTGATAAGTGGGCGGACGATTGCGCAGGGTGAAAATTTAGAGAATAAGATGTCCGAAGAATACTTTAATGCAGTGGCGATCTGCGAGCTGAACGAGGGAGACATGGCGAGACTGGGCGTCTCCGCTGACGAGAATGTGAAGGTCAAAACGGATTACGGTGAAGTGGTCGTGAAAGCGAAGAAAGCGAAAGGGTATCCCGAGGGAATTGCCTTTATACCGATGGGGCCGTGGGCGAATGCACTCGTGAGTGCGAACACGCGAGGTGCTGGCATGCCTGCCTATAAAGGCTTAGATGCGGTAATAACGAAGACTGATGAGGCAGTTCTTTACATAACCGATTTGTTTAGGAAATACAAGGAGGAGGCGTGGAAAAAATGACCGTAGTAACCGATGTTGTATGCCCTTTGTGTGGCTCGGTATGTGATGACATAGAGGTAGAAGTGGAGGAGAACAAGATAACCAAGGTAATAAAAGGAGCATGTGCGGTCGGGAAGAGCAAGTTACAGGGGCATGAGCGAATAAAGAGCCCGATGATACGGGTGAATGGTGTATTAAAAGAATGTTCTTATGACGAAGCGATAAAGAAAGCCGCGGAACTCCTTGCAAAGGCGAGAAGGCCTCTTCTGTATGGCTGGAGCTCGACGGTCTGCGAGGCTGACAAGGTTGGGATAGCGCTCGCAGAGGAGATCGGTGGCGTTGTTGACAATACTGCTTCGGTATGTCACGGACCTTCAGTCTTAGCAATACAGGATGTTGGCATTCCGTGTTGCACGCTCGGGCAGATCAAGAACAGGGCGGACCTCGTTATTTATTGGGGTTCGAACCCGGCTAATGCACATATGAACCACATGAAGAGGTATTCATACATCTCTAAGGGATATTTCCTGCCCGGCGGGAAGAAGGACAAGAAACTTGCGGTTGTTGACGTCAGGGAGACGAGTACGTCGAAGATGGCTGAACTCTTCGCGCAGATAGAACCCGGTAAGGATTTCTTGCTTTTCTCCGCGGTAAGAGCTGTTTTGATGGGATACGAGGATATAGTTCCTGATGAGGTAGGAGGGATTCCGAAAGAGAAGATCGTAACGCTTGCGAATATGATCAAGGAATCAAGGTTCTTCATAACTTTCTTTGGCATGGGAGTTACGCAGTCGAGGTGCAGGCAGAACAACATTGTGAACGCCATACAGACAACGAGAGCCGGTCATCTGCATACTAAAGGGGCTATAATGCCAATGAGAGGTCATTATAACGTAAATGGCTTCAATCAGGTATGCACGTGGGAAACGGGGTATCCTTTTGCAGTAGATTTCTCGAGGGGATTTGCGTGGTATAATCCGGGTGAAACGGCATCTACGGACCTCTTAGGAAGGGGGGAGTGTGATGTCGCGTTGATCATTGCGTCAGACCCTGCGAGTCATTTCCCTGCCGATGCGGTGAAACACCTTGCAAGGATACCAGTCATTATAATAGACCCATATCATAATCCAACCACGGAATTTGCGGATATCGTCATTCCTTCTGCGATATGCGGGATAGAGGCTGAGGGGAGCGTTTATCGGATGGATAACGTTCCTATACGGGTCCGGAAGGTAGTGAATACCGACTACATGAGCGATGAGGAGATTGTGGAGCGGATATTAGAGGAAGTGCGAGCGATAAAGGAGAAGGAGGGAGAATAAATGGTTGAAGAATTGCGGATAAAGAATGGAGTGGTTTACGATCCTATAAATGGTGTGAACGGCGAAAGGAGGGAGATTTGTATCAGAGATGGAAAGATAGTCGAAGATGTTATGAATCCAAAGGTGATAGACGCAGAAGGGAAAGTAGTAATGCCCGGTGGAGTTGACGTTCATGCACACATAGCAGGAGGCAAAGTAAATTCAGGGAGAATTTTCAGGCCTGAAGACGAAAGAAGGGGCAGAGAACCGAAGACGAAAGTTTGCAGATCTCAATCAGGGTATTCTGTGCCTAACACCTTCACCACCGGTTATCGGTATGCAAAGATGGGCTATACCTTTGTGATGGAGCCAGCGATGCCACCTCTGTTAGCGAGGCATACGCATGAGGAGTTTATTGATATACCAATACTGGACAAAGCAGCACTTCCCCTTATTGATAATAATTGGATGACTTTTGATTATGTGAAGAGCGGTGATAGTGAGAAATTAGCTGCTTACATCGCATGGATGATAAAGGCAACGAAGGGGTATGGCGTGAAGTTAGTAAATCCTGGGGGAACCGATGCATGGGGCTGGGCAAAGAACCAGGGCCTAAACGATGAATCGGAAGACTGGGGTATTACACCAGCAGAGATAATAAGGGCTTTAGCTGAAGCGAACGAGAAATTTGAGATGCCACATGCTATCCATCTCCACCAGAACAATCTGGGACACCCGGGCAACTTCGAGATGACGCTCGAGACTTATGACGTCACGGAGGGAGTGAAGGCGAGCAAAGACCGCTCTGTCACGCATCTAACGCATCAGCAGTTTTTCTCTTACGGAGGCACGAGTTGGAAGGACTTCGAGTCGCAGGCAAAGGCTATTGCGGAGTATGTGAACAAAAATGAGCATGTCAGTATTGACACGGGTACCGTAATACTTGGTGATACCACCACAATGACCGCAGACGGCCCAATGGAATATAGCCTCTATCAGATAACGGGCAGAAAATGGACAAATTGCGATGTAGAGCTTGAAACCGGTGCAGGAATAACTCCGTTCTTATATTCAGGTAAAGTGGGCGTGCATAGCATCCAATGGACGATCGGCTTAGAACTTATGCTCCTTGTAAAAGACCCGTGGAAGGTTGCCCTCACGACTGACCATCCGAATGCTGGTCCTTTCATCGGGTATCCGATAGTCATTTCCACATTGATGAGCAAAAAAAGGAGGGATGAGGTATTGTCAGAAATTCATTCAGCAGTATACGATAAGTCAGAGCTTCCATCGATAGATAGGGAATATGATTTAAATGAGATAGCGATAATAACAAGAGCAGGCACGGCGAAGATATTAGGGTTGCAGGAGCACGGAAAAGGTCATCTTGGCGTAGGTGCCGATGGAGATGTTGCCATCTATGATATTTCACCCGAGGAGAGAGATGCGGGGAAAATACAGAGAGCATTTATGAATACGAAATACACGATAAAAGGTGGTCAGATCGTGGTGAAGGATGGAGAAGTAGTAGCGGCGCCCGAAGGGAGGACTTTCCTGGTTGAACCGATATTCGAGGATGAAGAGATATACAAGGAGATGCTCTCAGACCTGGAGACTAAATTTAGGGATTATTATTCGGTGACGATGAGGAATTATCCGGTTCAGGATGCGTATACTCCGCATCCGTATGTGATAAAAGCGCCGATGGCGAAGTGAATGAGGTGATGAAAATGCAGATGATAAAGTTGATGGTGAAGGATGACGTGATGAGTGGCGTGGCAAAGATACCGATTGAAGTTGATTCGCTGACACCGGATAACCTCTTTGGTAAGAATGAAGCGGAAATAAAGGCGGTGAAGGTCTGGTGGGGTAACCGGCAGGAGAATACGGGCGACCTCTTTGAGGTGAGCGTAGACGGAGCCGCTGGGAGCGCGGATGAAGTGAAAATCGTGTTTGAGGGCGATTTGACACGCGTGAAACACATCGGCGATGGCATGAAAGCAGGTGAGATAGAGGCTCATGGGGACGTGGACATGCACTGTGGCGCGGTGATGGAAGGAGGACGAGTAACCGTAAAAGGGAATGCGGATTGCTGGGCAGGCAGGGAGATGCGAGGCGGAGAGCTGGTTATAGAGGGCGATGCGGCAGATAACCTCTGTGCAATGTATCGAGGCGAGATGACCGGTATGACAGGTGGTAAAGTGACTGTGGGAGGCAATGCCGGTGAGTGCGTCGGGCAATACATGGCAGGTGGCGAGATCGTGATAAAAGGGAATGCGGACGTTCTTGCGGGCTATGCTATGAGAGGCGGTCGCATCGTAATAGAAGGAGATGCTGCGATACCCGGTGCGGATATGATCAAGGGCGAGATCATCGTGAAGGGCGATGTGGAGATGCTGCCTTCATTCAAATATATCGGTGTGGAGACGATCGAAGCAGAGACATACGATAAATACATCGGCGATTACGCAATGGGCGAGAAGAAAGCAAAAGGGACGCTTTACGTAAGAAAGAAATAATTTTTTTATTTATTTTTTTATTTATTTTTTTATTTTACCGCACCGTAACCTCAAAATGGACGAATTCAGCATAAGCGCCATTGTTAATCCACAAACCGTTCTGACGTTTTACGGTAGAGGTACCAGGAGAGAAAATACGCTATTGCTACAGCGCCCACTCCGCCGACGAACCAGACGGGACCAAACAATGCAGAGAAGTTATTTGAGAAATGAAGAATCACCGCAATCAGATAGAACTGCACTGGCCGGTGTGTTGCAATACCATAGGCGGTGATCGAGGTGCTTGCTGCATGGAAGAAAAGCCCCGGCAATCTGATCGGTATCGGCGCTCCTAATGCAAGTATGTATACAACAAATTCAGAGAGGCCAAATCCTAATCCAACGAGAAAGCCGAGCGTAAAAATCGACCGCTCTGTTTCACCATGACGATAGAAGAGCGGATATGCTTTTGCAAATTCCTCGATGAGCGGCGTGAAGATGGCAGTTGTACATATGGTGGCATAAAATATCGATATCGCGGATACTTCACATAGGTAGTTCGTGAAGGATCCAATATAAAGTGTAAGAGGAACGCTTATTATTATCCCGGAGAGTAAAAAGAACAGTTTCTCTCTTAAGTCAGGCTTATGAAGCGTTATTACCCGGTGCTCATCGGGCGCTGTCGCCATGGGTAGATATACTCGTTTATGCTATAAAAGTATGTCGGTAGAGCGCGCGTAATTTTATCCCCGTCGGAGTCTGAGTGCGTATAATTGTCGGGATATCCGTTATAGTGCGCATATAACTAACTCCAAATATCAGCACGTTCCTTCCTATTTCATCTCTCCAAAAGATATTTGTTTGGTTCTTATTTAATGTAAGTAAGGTATAACGGCATCAAAAAATGGACGAGAACGAATACATAAAGCATTTTGCCGAACTTGTGGAGTTGGAACGAGAGGAAGAGATGCGGCTGCATGAAGAGGAGATGAGAAGATTGAGCGGACGGGAGCGTGAAGAGAAGGGTCGAGCGTTCTTGAAGCTGAAGGGGAAATCCCAGGGCTTGGGATTGGGAGGAAAGCACTTAGTGCGATTTAGAAAACAAAACACGGGTTACACCTTACCGGAGAGTGAAATAGAAGTTGGCGACCTGGTTTTGGTGAGTCGAGCGGGCACAGCGCCGTGGGATGAGGACAACCCGATGGGAACGGTTGCGGAGAGGGCTTTGTATTCGCTTACCGTTGCGTTTGATGATGCGCCACCAGGCTTTGTGTATCGTAAAGACCTTAGAATTGACCTTTTTGTCAATGACATCACGTTTCAACGGATGATTGGGGCTTTAAAGAGATTTAAACGACTTCCAAGGCTGCGAAGGGATAAATTGCTGGGTACTACGCCTCCTGATTTCACCGGGATAAAAAGGATAGAATTTTTTAACCCGGAATTGAACAAAAGCCAGCGAGAAGCGGTTTTGAGATGTTTAGCCGCACGAGATTTCTTCCTCATTCACGGACCGCCAGGAACAGGGAAGACGATAACCTGCGTAGAAGTTATAATGCAACTCTTCACGCGTGGCTATAGGGTTTTAGCTACCGCGGACTCGAATGTCGCGGTGGATAACCTGGTAGAGCGATTGGATAAGCTTGGTGTGGACGTCGTGCGAATAGGGCATCCTGCACGTGTGATTCCTTCTTTACGTAAAAGGAGCTTAGATTATCTGGTTCAGAGTGATCCGGACTATATAAAGGCGCAAGAGCTCAGAAGGAGGGCGTATGAGCTCAAAGAGCGCATGAAAGGGGTTACCATGCCGGAAATGCGCTGGAGAAGGGGGTTAAGTGATGAAGCGATAATGCAGCTTGCAGGAGAAGGAAGAACAGTACGGGGCATACCGGCGGAAAGACTGAGGAGCATGAGGAGATGGCTTACGGTGAAGCAGCGAATCGATAACTTATTCAACACGGCGCGAGGACTGGAAGAGAGTGCGATACAAGGGATTATCAGTGATGCCGAGGTGATTTGTGCGACGAACAGCACTGCAGGTTCCGAGCTACTCAAAGGCGAGAAGTTCGATTTTGCTATCATTGATGAAGCAACGCAATCGACCGAGCCTTCTTCTTTGATACCGGTGCTCAAGGCTAAGAGGTTCATCATGGCGGGCGATCACAAGCAGCTCCCACCGACTATTTTGAATGAGGAAGCAGCGAGCGGTAGTTTGAGCAAGAGTTTATTCGAGCGGCTCCTGGAGTTGTATGGTGACCGGATAAGGGTGATGCTCGAGGTCCAGTACAGAATGAACGATCTGATAGCGGCATTTCCGAGTGAGGAGTTTTATGAGGGCAAACTGAGGGCTTATGAAGCGGTGAAGAGACGAAATCTTACGGATGTTCTCCCGAAATCGAAAGAGGGCGAGATTGAGAATGAGGATCTCGAACCACTTTTGTTTATTGACACAGGTGGCAGTGATGAGTTCAGGGAACGGGTGAGAAGAGGTTCCACATCGAGAGAGAATATAGGAGAAGCGAGATTGGTGAAGGATATTGCGGAACGCTTGTTACGCCTCGGTATAAGACCAGAGGAGATAGCAGTCATATCCCCGTATGACGACCAGGTTTCGCTCATTAAATCGATGCTCAAAGTAGAGGGATTGGAGATAAAGACGGTGGATGGATTTCAAGGCAGGGAGAAAGAGGTTGTTATCGTATCGTTTGTGAGGAGTAACAGATCAGGTGATATAGGATTCCTCAGGGATTTGAGAAGGCTCAATGTCTCGATAACGAGAGCGAAGAGGAAGTTGGTTTTAATCGGTGATTCCAGTACGCTTAAAAGTGAGGGATGTTATAAGCGGCTCATTGAGTCGGCGAGGGAACGAGGCGCGTATAAGAGCGTGGTTTAGTCTTCTATCTCCACAATTTTATTTCAATTCTTTTCATTCACGCGAATCGTATTTTAACAGGTACATCATATAATACTTTTGAGAGCAATATAACACTTTTAAGAGCATAAGACAAGACAAGACAAGACAAGCGACCAAGCGCAAAATGGGATCAAAAGTAAGAGCATGTGTGGTTGTCACGGGACGGGTGCAGGGCGTTTACTTTCGGTATGCAACGAGAGAAGAAGCGGATATGCGGGGCGTGAAGGGATGGGTGCGAAACCGGAGAGAAGGAGGGGTGGAAGCGGTATTTGAAGGTGAGAAGGAGAAAGTGGAGGAGGTAATAGAATTTTGCCATTATGGTCCACCTGCCGCGAAGGTTTCAGCGGTTGAGGTTACCTGGGAGGAGTATACGGGGGAGTTCAAAGATTTTTCCATTCGCTATCGCTGAAACGAGCGTGATTTTAGCGTAGCTCTCGTTCGATTTGCTCCTTCATTCTTTAACTTCCTCGAATTGCTCCTTGCTTGCACCGCATACAGGGCATACCCAATCGTCAGGCAGTTCTTGAAAAGGCGTTCCCGGCTCTATCCCGCCGTCAGGATCACCTTCTTCGGGATCATAGATGTAGCCACAAACTATGCATTCGTATCTCTTCATCTTTGCCTCACTGGATTTTCATTCTTTTGTGGTTATATAGTTTGTTTTGCTTTACAGCTTACCCCACCCATAATCGGCAATCTAAATCATCCCCCGCTCCTTCATACTCGTATACCCTTTTGTGGATACGATTACATGGTCGTGCACACGAATTCCCAGAATCTCTCCAGCTTGCTTCAATCGTCGTGTTATCTCAATATCATCTTTACTGGGTTCTAAATTCCCCGAAGGATGATTATGAACCAGAATAACCGATGCGGCACGGTCTGCAATCGCGTCTGAAAATATCTCCCGTGGATGCACCTGGTTCACATTCAACAGTCCAACGGTAACCACCCTATTGCCAATCACCTCATTTGCGCCATTTAACGTGATGCAGACAAAATGCTCCTGTTTCTTATCCACAATATCGCGTACAAACGGCAGCACGTCAGCGGGAAACGAAATTTTAACGTCTTTTTTACCGAAATACCGGCGTGCAAGCTCGAAACTGGCTAACAGTTGACATGCTTTTGCGGCTCCAATGCCCTCAATTTGCAGTAACTCCTCGAAGCCAATCTTGTCAAGATTCTCTTTGAATCGCTCCTCAATCTCCGAAGCGACCTGAAGTACGTCTTTGCCTTTGAAGCCCTTGCCAATGAGCACGGCGAGTAATTCGATATCAGAGAGCGATGAAGCACCACGTTGTATCAATTTCTCACGCGGTTTGTCTATGTCGGGGATTTCGGCGATTTTCTTCATGCTCTCTCATTAGTGGATCCTTGTGCCCACGAGATAACACTGAAGGATCTCTTCAAAGAGTCTTCGACTGCTGCTGATAGATTGCTCATAAAATCGTCGTAATCCGCTTGGCTTCTGCGATTTCTCAGCCGATTTAAATCAACTCCCGCCTGTTTTTCTTCTTCAAAGCTGCTGTCCTGGAGAAAATCACGGATATATCGATGACCCTCAGGCCCGCTAGGAATGCCATGTCCTTTGTCAATTAAACATTTTCGTGCTACACAGTAGGCGGCAAAGTATGCTCGGCTAATAGAAGACCGCAACCGAGCCTCCTCATTCGCCGAACTTCCCTCCTTACCAGCAAGTTCCCGCGCCAGCTTCAAATACTCTGACCAGTCAAAAGTCATTTGAAGTCGAGATCAATACATATCTTTTTTCGAACATAAGTTGGAGTATCCAACCACCATTCTTTATCAAGCTGTGAGAGCCTGTTAAAGGCTTCTTCAGGCCGAAGATTTGTATGAATAGAGATGAGCAAATCCTCATCTCCAGCCTCAGGATCCGTTACAACCTCAAGAAAAACCTTTGAAGATTCCTCAAAATAATTACTAATTTTATCATATGCTTCTAAGAGTAATGGGAAAAGAAAAGAGTCCTTTACAAGGAAATCATAAACTTCCTCTTCTCTTCGCAGAACGTAAAGCTGCTTCAAACCTCTTAGATCCAAAAATGGATAATTAGATACCGTTTTATTCCAAAATTCCCCTTGGATTGATTTTATGAGCTGGTTATAAAAATTCGCCAGACTTTCAATTTTGGGGAATTGTTCAGGTCTCACTTCTTGTCTCGCAAAACGTTGACGAAGCATATAAAAATAAGGAAGGTAAATTAGACTGATTTTTGGTGCTTGGGTGGGAGCTTGAAGATCAGAAGAAGATTCTAGAGATACTCTAGAGCTAAATAGTTTTGAATCATCTATTGCTGCACTCATTTCTTCGGTTGGCAGTTCTATTGCATCACTGATCATTCTTTTTCTCCTAAAGAATAAAGATTTTTAAGAATCCTCAGTGAATCGTCATATCTTGTCGAGAAATTTCCTATAAATTGTCTAATATCTTCCAAAGACCGGCCTTTAAGCTCATGATGGAAATTGAAATTATTGATAAGGCTATTTTTTTCTTGCGATTCGATAACAAGTTTGAGCACATAAATCGCGCTTCGTGCATAAATTATACCGCCATAATGAACGTCATGATCTTCGAAAACTGAAAGTAAATCTGTTCCATTTATGTTAACCTCAATTTTGGGCAGGGTCTCACCTTCAGCCATCTCAACACTCCATGTGAAGTTTAGCCCGAGTGATTGGTATGGAATATGAGGTAACAAATCCACATATTTAGCAGCGAGGTCTGCTAAAGAATTCAATGTTGCATCATCTTGTTTTTTAGCTGTGATTTGGAGCCGTTGATGATCGACTAATAACGAAAAAGACTCTGATTCAAAGAGAGAAAAATCTGGTGTGTGTACAAAATGTATAGGCTCTTCAAGTATCAATGAATTGTCCTTGAGCCACTGCGGAGCTATTATGCTTGGGTTATGAGCCGAGGCTATTATCACAATATCCTTGCGTCTTGGTTTTACCTCCATATTCTCCACCTCCTCTTTTATTGGTATACAGACCTAATTATTTAAAAGTAACGCTTTTCTCCACCCACCCCATCAAGAATAATCTAACAACGTTTTTGTTTTTCTCTTAGCGATTTTCTTCTCCTTCCCGTTCTTCGCCCGCTCCTGGTTGATTCGCTTCAATAATACCGATGCAGGCTCTTCATTCGGATCCATTACCCTCTCACAGACTCGCGAAGTATGTTTTGATCTTCTGCGCCATTAATTTCCGCCGTTCTTCGAGAAAGGTGTTATAGTCCTCGACGGTCATATTCTCCATGCCGTCTGGGATGCAGTTCATACCGAAGTTATCTCGTAGCTCGCTGAGATCGGTAATGTTACCATAATACTTCGGTCCACCCTGGCACTGTTCCAAGAGATGCCCGAAGTAAAGCTTTGGCTCTTTGTTTCCGATGGCGATGTTTATCTCGCTCTGCGCAATGACATAGTTGGCGATCTGGTTGTACTGGCTCCTATTGAGCCCACTCCTTTTGAGATATTTACGCGGAAAGAGGTGATGCACATCGGACTTCACCTCAATAAGCTCACGAACGCTAATATCGTGAGAAAGGAATCCGCGATCGTTCATCTTGACCTGGGCGGCTTGGAAGAGGCGGAAGTACGGGCTTGAAGCTGCTGATGTATTCATCTGTTGCGGCAGCGCGACGTCCCAGAACGCATCTGAAAGCTCGCCGCGGATGATCGAATCCGCATAGGTCTGAATACCCTGCGAGTGGATTTGGCGGATGTCGCGGTCAAAAGCGGTTTCGGGGGATCCGGAGTAGCGCCCGGTCAGTATGGACATGACGAACCAGCGGCGCACATATCGTTCGATGTCCGCATTTGGTATGCCCTGAGCACGAAGCGTGAGATAAAGGACATAGGCAAAGTTCAGTGCGTTCTGAGAGCCGATCATCGATGCATCGACGAATCCTGCGGAGCGGATGATCATGACAAACCGCTTGAAGTGCGTCTCGTTCATGAATTGGCTGATCCCCTGCTTGAGACGGGCGAAGGACTCTTCGATAATGGCTTCCTCATACTGCCTCGTCTCGAAGTTACGGCCCGAAAGAAGAGAGACCAGATCCTCGAGACGACCACGCTTGAACTCGGAAGTAAAGGCAACGCGGAGCATGTCGGTGTAGGAGGAGTCATAGAGACTATCTTTCTCGTTACGCAGCCAAGACATCTGCGAGAAGAACTCGCTCTTAATAAAGTCCTTGTCGTTCTTGATGCCTTGATAAAACTCGGGTGCCACAGCTAGATGGCAGAAGTAGTCGATTGCCTTACGCAGCGTGTTGCCCCCGTAGGTCTCATTAACCGCTATCTTCGACATCACGAAATCTGCTTGGCTCAGCGGCACGCCCTCTGAGTTGACGCGGATAAAAATCTCGGTGACGGTTTCACTATCAAGATCAGAGGAAAGTTCGATTAGACCGATATGGTTGCTTGTTATACCGCGCAGGAGTTCAATGCTGCGGAAAATGTTGTCTTTGGTTGTTCCGGGATTCCGCTCACAGTAAGCGCTCACGAGATCGAACAAACTAGTCTGGGGATCGAAGACAACTGCGATGTCAGAAATCCATGAGACATCCCTTTCGATAGCAGGGTTGGATACCTCGAATTCCTTTCTGCCTGGATGGAAGGCGATACGGATCCGGACCTGCTGGTAGTCCTTGTTCACGACCTCACGACCGAGCAGCGACGCCATGAGGGCTGTAACCCGTTGCTGACCGTCGATCAGGATGCGTTTGCCTGAGGATGAAGTGCCGTCCCTCAGCTTCACGTCGGGGTTGCGCCACGCGATCAGGTAGCCAACCGGATAGCCATGAAAGAGTGAATCAAGGAATTTACGTACTTTAGTGGAATCCCAGACAAATGGCCGCTGGA
>JACUTR010000007.1 GCA_014859735.1 Candidatus Methanophagales archaeon
ATTTTAAGCTTAAAAGTTTCAAATGTCATATAACTCCGGTATATCTGCAGTACTGCATATATCACTCCAATTTGGTATTATATCCGCAATATTGCGTATATACATCCCTCTGGATGAACCTTCTATCTCCTGAATTCTCCTTCCATTCTCCTACACCTCTCCACTCTCTTTCTCAAACAACCTATCTAATGGACTTTTTATTTTCCCTATATCCTTATTACTCACATGGGTATATATCTCTGTCGTTTTGCTACTTTTATGCCCCAACAGTTCTTGAATATACCTCAAATCAACACCACTCTCTAACAAATGTGTTGCGAAACTATGCCTCAACGAATGGACAGAAACCCCTTTTGAGATCCCTGCCTTTCCACAGGCTTGCTCAAAAATAGCTTGGACTGTTCTCGTAGATACGTGCATTCCAGGTTCCATTCCAATAAACAACCATTTCTCTGGTTTATATTTCTCTTGGTATTCTCTTAAAGCTTCCAATGCCACATCCGAAAGCATCGTATATCGGTCCTTTCTCCCCTTCGCTCCTTTTATGTGAATTAGCTTCCTCTCAGCATCAATATCTTCCAGCTTCAACTTCACTACCTCGCTTACTCTTAATCCAGCAGAATATGTAAGCATTAATATTGCTTTGTGTTTTATGTTGTTCACTGCTGAAAATATTTGAAAAACCTCCTCCTGACTCAAAACAACCGGAAGCTTCTTATCCTTCTTCGGTCTCTTTATCTCATAAACAAATCTCCGCTTCAAAACCTCGCCATAGTAAAACTTCAGTGCATTGATTGCAATGTTCAAAGTAGATGTAGAAGCTTCCCTATCATTCGCCAAATAGTATAGATAATCCCTTATATTCTCATTGGTGACCTCGTAAGGATTCTTCTTGGAAAATTCCTGAAACTCCCGGTTATGATACAAATACAGCTTTATCGTTCTCTGACTGTATTTTCTTAGTATAAGCTCCTTTTTCAGCTCGTCTAAGTATATAGAAGGGTCTATTACCAGATTTCCCCCGTCAAAAACAGACAAAAGTGTTTCAAGCTCAGAAAAGGGAAAACTCCAATATTTCTCCTCATGATGCCACCTGTATCCTTCAAATAGTTTTAACTTTCGCTATGTAATTCGGGTTATAGGGAAAGGCAACAGCAATTCGTTCATCTTCTTCCCTAATCCTTATCATTTCTTCTCAACCCTTACGAACTTCTAGATTAAGGTAGATGAATTTCTTCCTTCTGAATGAAGCTTCTACCCTTCTAAAATACCTCCAAAAACTTCTATCTCCCGCTTAGCATCCCCAACCCGTCCAGCACCTTCTTTAACTTCGCCACGTTCGCTTCGCTCAACGCACCGAGCGGCAGCCTGACATGCCCCGATGGCAGCCCCATCAGCTCCGCGGCTTTCTTCACCGGTATGGGGTTCGTCTCCAAGAACATCGCATCGAAGAGTGGAAACAGCCTGATATTAAGCTCCTGCGCCTTCTCCAGCTCTCGTTTCGACATCGCATCGTACATCGCGCACATATCCTTCGGTGCGATGTTCGCCGCTACGGAGATCACACCCTTACCGCCCAAGCTCATTATGGGCAGCGTGAGGAAATCATCACCTGCGAGAACCGTGAAGTCCAAACCCTGCTCCGCGGCTAACCGAATAATCGCTCCGACCTGCTTCAAATCGCCCGAAGCCTCCTTCACCCCTTTGATATTCTGCACTTCTGCCGCAAGCTCCACCGTGGTTTCGGCACTCACATTCTGGCCCGTTCTCGACGGTATGTTATAGACGATCAAGGGTATATCCACCGCATCGCCAATCTTCGCGAAATGCTCCTTCAAACCTTTCACATTCGGTTTGTTGTAATAGGGCGTAATCAGAAGGCACGCATCAGCGCCCGCATCTTCCGCATATCTCGTGAGCTCTATCGCCTCCTTTGTGTTATTCGAGCCCGTCCCCGCGATCACCGGCACGGTGGAATACTCCACAACCGCACGTATCACCTCCTTATGCTCCTCATGAGAAAGTGTTGCGGATTCGCCCGTCGTGCCACAGGGGACTATCCCCGCTACACCGCCCTCGATCACATACTCCACGAGCCGCCTCAAGCCGTCCTTATCTACTTCGTCGTCCTTCGTGAACGGCGTTATAAGCGCGGGATAAACACCTTCTATCTTGAACATCTCATTTCTTACCTTCCCTTCTCTTTTTATGTGCTATATAGCCCGCTACTCTATTTCTTACCGCCTTACTCTCTATATTCGTATACTTCTCTACCATCTTCTTATCCACATCAAAATCATCGGTGAAGTCGGGCACTTCCTTCAGCAATTGCTTTGCCAGACTCTTTATATACGTTGGTTTAATCGCGCCCACTAATAATCACTCACTCCTCTTTGCTTTCACTCTCCGCCTCGCTCTCTTCCATCTCCGCACCCCTCTCTCTCATGGTACTCACCCCAATCATCAAGAACATCACACCGACTAACAACACAATGAGGGGAATAACCCCTAATATTACCGTTAACACTGCTTCCCGGAAAAAAGATATTTGTGGAATAACTAGCAAGCCTATTCCCACTAATGCTAGTACAAGTCCAACCAATAATTCTTTATATCCCGTCATTTTTTATCTCAATCTCCTCCCCTTATGCCTCTCCTCAACATGACCTCGGCAATTTCAGGCTTGTATTTCCAATCCTTGGGTAAGACCTTATTCCTTCTATAATACTTCACGAGCCTTCTTATCTTTGATTCGGTTAATTGGAGCACTCTTTTATTATGGACATCTTTCTTATTCTCTTCTATATGCTTTCTCATTCTCAGCGCTTTGCGCATCAAATTCTGGAGGTCTTCAGGTATCACACCCACGTTGTTCTTCTCCTTTAATATCTTTGTTATCCTTTTCCCGGTGACCAGGGCAACGCTTGGCACACCGTAGCTGTCCCTCATGGTTATCCCCATTCTACTCGTCGAAAGCCCCTGATTAGAAAGGTCCTCCACTTTCTCCTCCACCTCTTCTGCTGTCATCTCCACCCATTCAGGTACCGTCTTCCTGAGCCGTAAGCTAAAAGGTCTCTTAGAGCTCGATTTCCCTCTCTTCCTCGCATGCATCCGTGCCATTTTCCCACTCCAAAGCCCTCTATTTGCCGCTGCCTGAATACCTTATCTTTGCTTCGTATATAAATACTTTAGGATATCTCGCGCCATCAATCTGATGAGGCGAGGATTCTTTACAAGCTCACGAAGTGCACCAGCGGGATAGTCCATATCTCCCACCCTTCTTATCTGGTGCAATAGGTCCCCCCGTGACAGCGTATGGAGAAGCGTATCGAAGTCCTTGTCGCTCATCACACACCGTAACTTATGAACCTTCAGCCCAAACGCTATCTCCTTCCCTATCTCCTTCCACCACCGTCTTTCATATTCCCCCAGCAGCTCCATTTCTCCCGTCAAACACGCTTTTGCTGCTATCTCGCCTGCTATCTTGCCACATATCATGCCGTAATACACACCACCACCGGTGATTGGCTTGACTTGAGCTGCTGCATCCCCGACCAGCATTATTCCTCCCTCTTTATCTGCCTTTACCGTATTATGCCCTCGCCAGCCTGTACCTACCGGGATAGGTATTCTCCCCGCAGTAAATTTTGAGCTGGTGCCTTTGTACCTCTTCGCTATAATCGGATGCTCCACTAAGTTCCTTTTTAAAAAGAGCAGCGGGTTGGGCTGTGATGAACACCTTTTGTCTATGCAGAGACCAACTCGAGCACGGTTTTCAGCGCCAAGAGGAATAGCCCAGGCGAAGAAGCCCGGAGCAATGCTTTTACCCAGGAAAATCTCGGCAAACGCCTCCTCAGTCTCATATTCGCCTTCTATCTGCGCGCAGTTCAGGGTGCTCTTTGTGGCACGTAATCCCGCCATTTTAGCCACAATGCTCTTCACACCATCAGCGCCAATAACGACCCGTGCTCTTATTTCCTCCTCGCCATTCGCCGCGGCAGTAGTAACCGTTAGCCTCTTATCCTCATCTCTCTTCTGTACACGTTTGACTTTACGCTCCAGAATTATCGCTGCACCTTCCTTCTCTGCACCTTTCGCCAACTCCTTATCAAATGCATCCCTCTTTATGGCAAAAGCCCTCTGATCCGGAGATTCGAGCATTAACTCGCAGGAAGGCGAATGCACAAGAGCGCCCTTTATTTCGCAGTTTATGAAGGATTTACTGGTCCTTATTTCGCTCTCCTCAAGTGCTCTTTTGCTTATAAGCCCCGCGCAGTGGACGGGCTCGCCTATCTCCGCATCCTCCTCGACAATCAGCGTCGAAGCTCCCCCCATCGCCGCATATTTCGCAGCCATGCAGCCTGCGGGACCGCCACCCACCACGACGACGTCATACTCGAGCATAACCATACAGATCTCCAATCCTTTTATAGTTGAAATTGTTAGTAATCGGAGAGGATAAGATTGTCAATGTCGAGGTATACGTGAGGGGTAGTACTAAATGAGAAAATTATCCGGGAGGTCTGAGCAACCGAGAAAACAGAGGAAAGCGAGATATAATGCACCGTTACACATCCGACACCAGTTCATGAGCGCACCTCTTTCCGAAGAACTCCGCGGTAAATTTGGGAAAAGAAGTTTCCCGCTGAGAAAAGGTGATACGGTAAAGGTGATGAGGGGCGATGATAAAGGTAAAGAAGGGAAAGTAAGGTCAGTAGATCTGAAGAATGAAGAGATAACGGTGGAAGGCGTGGTGGTTGCACGGTCTGATTTATCCGAGGTGCCGCGATCCATCCATCCCTCGAATGTCATGATAACAAAGTTAGAATTAAAGGATAAGCTACGGGAAAGCGCATTGAGGAGATGAAAAAGTTCCGCGAAGGAACGCTTTACCAGTAGCGCATAAACTCATGGTATCTATCACCGTTCTTGCTCCTCACCAGGAGGGATTGAATTGTACCGCCTTTTGCATTTTATTTTGCACGTTGCACTCTCTTCGATTCACCCTATTACTTCCTTATGGAGCGCGCTCAGTCGCTTGAGAGAGGGATGAGATTCGCCTAATTTATCCTTTAAATTCACTATCGCATCTTCTATGCTCGTTCTTCTCGACCCGTCAATCAAATTATCCGCGTGCGCTACTATTTTCTCCTCCCATCTCTCTGGCATGAGATCTATGGACGGTAATCCCACTTCCTTTGCCTCCTCTGCGGTTATTCCTGCACCGACATGCCTTTGAATGATGCGCACCACCTTCTCATCCAGCCTTAACTCCCGCGCCAATTCGCCACCCACAAACCCATGGTCAACACCGTGTGAACGCGATCTGCCGATATCATGGAGCAATGCCCCCCTAAACACCAGTTCTTCATCTACACTGTCATGATGACGACGAGCAATCTCCAAGGCGAGTTCAGCAACCGCAATACAATGTTCGATCACCGCTTCGTCACAGCCAACCTCGCGCAGTAAGCCTATGCACTCGGTTAGTATCCCTCTCTTAACTTCTTCTTCCACTTCTCTAACTCGGTTATCTTCCCCTCTAACTCTTTTATTAAATCGCCATTATCAAAATATTCAAAATTAGATTCGCATTCATCACACCAGAAGGCTTTTTCTACCGCATCTTCAAATGATATCCGCTGACAGCTACACTGGTAAAATACCCCTCTCTTTTCGTATTCAAGTTTGTTTCTTAACCCACCTAACTCTCCATTCGCCTCTTCCTCCATTAGCTTCTTCACTTTGTCACGCTTGAAGCTCCACCAATAGGTAATCCAGCCGCTAATATCATCACGTTCAGTCCTATACTCGGCTATCCGGTTCTCATACAACGTGTATAAAATCTTTCTTACAAACGTGAGTTTGGTATCGGTGAGCCCTGCAATTTCCTCATCGGTTATCTCCCGCTCGGGGAGATTCTCCATTATCTTCAATCCCTCTTCTCCGATCATCTTTCTGAAATATTCCTTCACTAAGGGATTATCTGACATCAGCATCTCCGACCGCTCTCCGCTATTAATAACTATACCTTGGATGAAATTAAACCTTACGCATTTCTCACTCAACGCACACGAAAAGCGATAGAGTGGGAAGCCTCAATGATTGTAAGTTGTTCGTAACCCCTCTCGTAATACATTCGGGGTATGGTCACCGATACTCCACTAGTTAGTTAGTTAGTTATTTATTATGTCACTAAATACTTTTCCCTTATTTCCCCTGCCTTTTCTATTCCTATCTTCACCATCTCGGCTATCTCTTCTTCCTTCAGCCCTCCACTCCCGCTCTTCTGCATTCCGGATAACGTGCCATCCGCATTAGAAATCACCGTTAACTTGCTTGTAGCTGCGGTTTCCTCATACAAATTCGGGTCTGCGAGGATATTCCCTCCGATTTCTACCGTCGTGACCGCCACCGGTGTATCCCGAATCGGCAAGGTATCTTCACCACTCAACCCATATTTCTCGTTTGGTATCTGGGCATTCAAAAGAGACGCAATAGCACCTAATGCCGCGGCATCGACGAGGTTACCATCATTGTCCAGGACATGGATATCGATAAACACCATCCATACTTTCTCTCCTGCTTCTATACACAACTTCTCTAAGTCAATCGTCCTGGAGCCTCGAATCCCTCTATCCACCACTCTTGCCAGTTCGACGCTGTTCTCATCTGGTGGTCCGGGCTCGAAATCCGGTGATGCCATCGGAACGAGCTCCGCATTGGTCATTATCACCCCTTCATTCGGAGCATCAGAAAAAGGTTCACCGGGTTCAAGCTTTACACCCACTAATACTACCGTCTCTCCTATCTTCACCAATGCAGAACCCTCTGCCTTCTTTATTACATCCCGCTCCACATTGATCTCCCGATATTCACGAAATCCTCTGCCATCTACCCTCTTCCCACTTTCTATCAAGTCATACACATAATCTTTCCGTATATCTTCCATAATCTCAAAACCCATCTCTATGCCTCACCTTCACCTACACTCTCACTATATCGCTCGAGTAACGCGGTTCTTTGCAGCTCGTATATCGTACGGCATGCACTCACCGCAAGCTTCAGCCCGCGTTCGAATTCTTCATGGCTAAAACGACCGTCCAGTTGCAACATGGTAATTGTATTTGTTCTCGCAACCATCGCCACGGGCATATCTCCCTCACCGTGATTGTCCTCCGCAGCATTCAAGTCCAGTACCACTTCGCCATCTATCTTACCGACGGCAACTGAAGAAACGAGATCCTTCATCGGAATCCCCGCAGCCGCAAGAGCGACGGAAGCTGCATTGATACCCGCTGTTCTCGTCCCCGCATCAGACTGGAGTACCTCTACATAGACGTCAATCGCGGTCTTCGGATAATATTCTTTTAGAATTACGGGGTCCAACGCTTCTCTACTCACCTTTGAGATCTCCACGCTCCTTCTGTCTGGTCCTGGTCGCTTTCGATCATCCACCGAAAAAGGCGCCATGTTATACCGGTATTTAATCACTGCCATCTTTGCATCCTGAAAATGCCGCGGATGCATCTCCCGTGGTCCATATACCGCGGCAATCACCTTATTATTTCCCAACTCGAAGTAACATGACCCATCTGCTCTTTTTAACACACCAACCTCTATCTTTATGGGTCTGAGCTCTTCAAACCCTCTTCCATCTAATCTCTTCCCCTCTTTTATAAGCTGTATCTCTTCTTTCATCATTCTTTTTCCTCATCCTCTTCTCTTTTTAAAAGAGTCTAAAAAATCCGCCACTCGGTCGGTCAACCCCGAGGTATGAGCCTCACTCGCAATCATGAGCACCACTTGAAATGCAAGGTTCATCTCATCATCACTTCCTTTTATCCAGATACGACCATTCTTTGCGATAAATATAAAGCAATTGCATTTCTCCTTGAGCATCTTTATCATCGAACCGCTCCTCCCTATGACGCGTGGCACCTTGGTATGGGATATTTCTATCAATCTCCCCCGGCCTCCTATCTTGAATTCGTCCTTCAGTGTGAGATCTACTCGCATCATTGCATCCACATTCAGTACCTTCGCCACAATCAAATCGCCTAAATCAAGATATCTATTCATGCTGCCAAATTCTATTCTCCGCTCCTCACCCTTTGTAAGTTCTGACGTGTGTAATCGGGCTTCGTACGGAGAAGCGATATCAACAATCCAATAAGGAAACGAGATTTCAACTATTTTACCGATCACGATGTCTCCCTTCAATGGCACATACTTCCCTGCAAGCCCTACCACTTTGATCTCCTCTTTATCATCCATTATACCATATTTCATCGCGTAAACCTTGCCATCATCAACGTACGTCCCCTCTCCTGCACGATTCGCCTCTTCGGAAAGAAAATCACCGGGCACCACAACTTTATACATGGTATCTCACTTCACCTCACCACCTTCGTTTGAGCCTCTCCCTTTGTTATGCGGTTCAAAAAAGAGAAGAGCTCATCTCTCATCCCCGCCGGTACTTTCACCACCGCTATGAATGAGCCATCTCCTTGCCACTCCTCCTTCACCAGCTCGAAATTCCTCTTGAGCTCATATACCCGCCCCGTATACGCCGCCGGGATTTTTATCGCTATCGCTATCTCCACTATCTTTATCGGAATTATCGCCCGTATCGCCTTCACCGTCTCATTTACCAACTCGTCAACACTCTTAAACGGATCAATGTGTACCTTAGCCTCATTCATCGCAATCTCTATTCGTGTCGGTGGATGAGGAGTATTTGTCTGAGGGTTGATAGAGATGCGCGCAATCCGGTCTACCACCATCATCTTCTTCTCCTCGACTTTTCTCCTCCTCTGCTCTGCGGTAAGCTGCAACTCCCCTTCTTTTACTATCACCCTTGCTATTTCCCCGACCTCGGTGGTAGAGAAAACCGCCATCAAATCCTCTTCCGTTGCTTTTTCGCCTTTTGAGGCATCTACAAATATCTCATCCACTGCTAATACCTCTTCTATCTCCTCTTGAGCACCACTTCTGATGAGGTACGCCTCCTCAGGATCTACGAGAATTTCAAAAATCCGCTTACCGTGCTTATACCGTGCGACTACTGCTTTGTCCAAACTTACCATTTTCTTATCTATCCTTCGCTCTCGCTCTCAGCCTTCTCCATCACTTTCTTTATATAGGGCTCCAGCTCCTCAGCCTTTAATATCCTGAACCGCTTCTTTTCCACTTCCGCAAGACCTGCATCCACCGTTGTTATGTCAAGCTTCCCTTCTGTTACTTTGTGCAATGCTTCCAGTGCAAGCACGATGGCATCCTCAAGCACGATATCCTCCTGATACCGCTGCTCGAGTAGCTCGGTTACCACGCTCCTTCCAGAACCTATCGCCGTTGCCTTATATTCAAGTAATGCACCGCTTGGATCGGTCTCAAAGAGATAATTATTACCATTATACACGCCTCCAATCAACAAGGCAGTGCCAAAAGGTCTAAGTCCACCAAGTTGTGTGTATGCTTGCTTAAAATCACAGATCTTCTTCGCTAATGTCTCCACATCTATTGGCTCGTCATATACAATTTTATTTATTTGCGCCTCTATCCTGCCCCGGTCGATCAGTATCCGGGCATCTGCGACCAGCCCTGAAGTTGCTGCACCTATATGATCGTCTATTTGAAAAATCTTTTCCACAGAACCACCCTCCAAGAGCCGGGAGGTCAACCTCTTGTCCACCAACAGCGCAACGCCATTCCGTGCTTTGATTCCCACGGCGGTCGTTCCCCTTTTTACCGCTTCTCTTGCATATTCTACCTGAAACAATCTTCCATCAGGGCTGAAAACCGTGATTGCCCTATCATAACCCATTTGTGGCATCATGTGCATTCACATCACCTAGTTCTTTCTTTCTCCTCCTTCCCATGGACTCGACGGGATTTGAACCCGTGGCTTCCTCCTCGCGAAGGAGGCACTCTTCCACTGAGCTACGAGCCCCGTCTTCCTCGCTCCACACTAATTAATAACAAGAGAGTAATAAATAAGTAGTTACTTTTGCAGGCGTAAGGAGCTTGAGTATCAATGGAACTCATATCGTCACCTTTTCTCCTTGGTGCATCTCTTGTAGGAATGGGATTTCTGATAGGGCTGAGCGGAGCGTCGATACCCGGGCCTATGCTTGCTTACGTCATTTCCGATACCCTGAAGAAAGGAGCTTTAGCAGGACCTCTTACTGTACTTGGGCACATCTCCGTTGAATTTTTACTCATCATCGCACTTGTTCTGGGACTTGGCTTGACAAGCCTTTTCTTTCAGTTCAAATCGCTGATCTATGTAATAGGCGGTATTGCTCTCATGTTAATGTCTTTATTGGTTATTAAAGAGGTGGGAAGGGTGAAATCAAGGTCACCCACGGAGGAACTCAATGAGGAAATGAGCATGCGAGGCGCGAAGTATGCGTATAACAGTTCAATTTTTGGCGGTGTTCTCTTCACTGCTTTTAATCCCTCTTTTATTCCCTGGTGGGTGACATTGGGATATCCGCTCCTGTTACAGGGATTTGAATGGCTCGCGCTGACCGGACTAGTTTTAGTTACCGTGGGGCATTTCCTTTCCGATTTAGCCTGGTATTCTTTTATCTCCTACTCCTTCTCACGAGGGAAGAATCTCTTCGTTGGCAAGCGGTATGAAGTAATGATGCTCCTCTTAGCACTCTTTGTCATCGCTTTCGGAACCTTCTTCTTTATTAACGGTATCACGGGATTTTTTTGAATAGAAATTACCCTTGACTTACTTACCGCAACATGAGAGCAAAAGACTTAGTTGACATCGCGTTAGGCAAAGAGAAAGCGGATGTGGTGCTGACAAATACAAATCTCGTGAATGTGTGCAGTGGCGAGCTCTACGAAACCGATATTGCGATTGCTCGTGGTTTTATCGTGGGATTAGGGAGATACAAAGGGAGAGAAGAGGTAGACGCCCAGAATACCTATGCCGTTCCCGGGTTAGTGGACGGGCATACGCACATAGAAATGAGCATGCTCTCGGTGGCCGAGTTTGCAACGGCGGTAGTGCCTCGTGGGACGACTGCGGTGGTCGAGGACCCACATGAGATAGCCAATGTCCTGGGTGTCGAAGGAATACGCGCGATTTTAGCTGAAGCCAAGACAACACCGCTCAAAGTATTTTGCATGGCTCCTTCCTGCGTTCCTTCTACCGACCCTGCACGTGGACTCGAGACCTCTGGTGCGAAGATCGGGCATGAAGCGCTCAAGGAACTGCTGCAGCTGGAAGGTGTCATAGGCTTAGCAGAAGTCATGAATTTCAGTGGTGTTATAACAAAAGAGGATGCGGTATGGAAGAAAATAGAGGTTGCAAAGGAGTTCAAATCAACAATCGATGGACATGCTCCTTTACTCAGTGGGAACGAGCTCAACGCTTATGTCTTAAGTGGTGTAGGCTCAGACCACGAGAGTGTCTCGTCTGAGGAAGCGCGGGAGAAGCTCCGAGTGGGTATGCGCGTGATGGTGCGGGAAGGTTCTGCGGCAAAGAACTTGAAAGCTCTCGCTCCTTTGTTGAAATCGGTGGATACACGGAACTGCATGCTCGTTACCGATGGCGACCGAACGCTGCGTGATTTAAAGGAAGAGGGGTATTTAGACCACGTTGTGAGGAGAGCCATTGAGGAGGGCATAGACCCGGTAAGAGCAGTGCAGATGTGCACCATAAATCCCGCACGATGGTTCAAACTCGACGATTATATAGGCAGCATCTCACCCGGTAAATGTGCGGACATCGTGCTGTTAAAAAACTTAGAGAAATTCGAGGTTGAGACCGTAGTAGTGAATGGAAAGACTGATTTTGCCCCACCCGGTGAATATACCTATACCTATCCACACTACGGGGAAAGTGTACGAATAAAGCGAGTAAACCCTGCTGATTTTGAGATTGAACTGGAACGAGCGAGAAAAGCGAGAATAATCGGGTTAATAGAGGGTGAACTCCTGACTGAGGAGATTGTAGAGGAGATAAGTGGTATAGACACCACTCGTGATATACTAACGATTGGCGTGGTCGAACGGCATCAGTACTCTGGTAATATCGGCGTGGGCTTCGTTAAAGGATTTTGCTTGAAAACAGGTGCTGTCGCTTCATCTATTGCTCATGACTCACATAATATCATTGTTATCGGCACAAACGAAGAGGATATGGCTCTCGCGTGTAACCGGTTACAAGAGATCGGTGGCGGGATCGTGCTCTGCACTGGAAGTGAAGTGATGAGCGAGTTGGCATTGCCCATCGCAGGACTCATGAGCGATAAAGCGCTGGATTATGTCGCACACAAACAGAGAGAACTGGAAGAGAGCATATCAGAGCTGGGCTGTAAACTGAAAGCGCCTTTTATTACGCTGTCGTTCCTCGCGTTACCCGTGATACCGAAGCTGAAGATAACGGATAAAGGGCTGGTCGATGTGGAGAAACGGGAAATAGTAAGTACTTTTTGTGATTAAAATTGTACAACACCTAACCCTCGGAGTGCACGGTGTAGATCTTTTGTTCACTTGAATAATTTAGCTTCAGAGTCACATGATGCATTCATTATAAGAAATCAGAACACAAACGCTCGGATAATCTCTTTTAACTCCTCGAGATCGTTATATGCCCTGCATACCACGCCTGTTTTGCCGCGAATGTACGCTGACATAACGTCTTCATATTCCCTTTTATATACGCCTAATACGGGAATGCCGAGAGTGACCGCATCGGCAATCTCTGCGCCGACACCGAGGCTCGGATTGGTTATTTCTGCTATGACAAGGTCCGCCTCTTTCAGCCATCGGTAATCCCGATCGTGAATCTCCTTATCGGTGAGTTGCGACTCGTTCTCCATAAAGTTTTCGCTGGTTTGATGCCTGCTGATCACTTCCATCCCCAACGCTTCGATTATGTCTGGAATCTTCCGTAATTCTTCCTGAGCGACTCTCCCATACCCGCCTCGCATCGAGCACGAGAAGAAAACTCGTTTTGGTCTGTTCATAACAAGCATAAGATATGCCCTCCCGAATCTAAAATTGCTGCTTTTTCCCTTTTTCCATTCTCTCTCTTATACCGTCCTACATACCTTATTCATACTAATTAATCAATCACCAGAAAACTGGAGCCGCATGGCAACCAAAGTGGAGATTCTCTCACCCGTTGGAGGTCCTCAGTCGCTCAGACCGGCAGTTGAAAATGGCGCGGATGCCGTTTATTTTGGCGTGGGCACGTTCAACGCTCGAAGGCGCGCCGAGAATTTCACCCTGATGGAGCTGCGAGAGGCGGTCGAATACGCCCATGATAACGGCGTAAAGGTTTACAATACCTTCAATATCCTGATAAAAAATCACGAGCTCCCTGAGTTCTTCGATAGCATATCAGATGCGTATGCCAGCGGTATAGACGGAATAATGATTCAGCACGTCTCGTTTGCTCGGCTCCTTAACGATACATTCCCCGATCTCAGAATCCATATATCCACGCAGGCTGCGGTAACAAATACGTACTATGCCGACTTACTTTCCGGTGTGGACCGGGTCACCCTTCCCCGGGAGTTCTCGCTCGATCAGGTACGTGAGTTCATCGAAAAGGTAGGGACACGGCTGGAGACCGAGGTATTTGTTCACGGTGCGCTCTGCTTCAGCTCCAGTGGCCAGTGCCTCTTCTCCAGTTTCCTGGGTGGACGAAGTGGCAATCGCGGGTTATGCGCACAGCCATGCAGGAAAAAATACAACGGGAGTTACCTGTTGAGTACCAGGGACTTATGCCTTGTTCATAGAATTCCTGAACTGATAATCGCAGGTATAGCATCGCTCAAAATAGAGGGCAGGCTCAGGAGCCCACAGTATACCGCGCTCGCTACAAGGGTTTACCGACTCGCTGTGGATTCATATCATGCCGGGCATTTCAGGCTGCCGGAAAACGAACTCAAAGAGCTCGCACTTGAATTCAACCGTGAATTTACCGAGGGGCATCTGTTTGAGGAGAGTGAAATTATAGCACCTGAAAGCCCGAAAAACCGTGGCCTCTTTCTCGGCGTGGTTGGAGCGGATACAACGCTCACACTGCACGAACCCCTATCGGTTGGCGATGGGATCGGCATCTGGACCAGGGACGGGATTGATGGTGCAGTCATAAAGAAGATCGAAAAAGACGGGAATGCGGTCTCTTCGGCACACGCTGGGGAAACCGTAAAGCTCTTCATCCGTGCAACCGAGGGTGATCGGATCTACAAAACATCCTCGAGAAAGAGAACGCGCTATGCGCCCGTAAACCCAAAACCAAAGATCGAGACACCCATGAGAGCAAAGCTCCAGGTACCAATTCCGAAGATCGAAGCGGCCGAATCAGACGGTATGGAGATTCTGGTAAAGGTGTACTCCAAAGAGGATGCAGAAGGCGCGTTGAAAGCAGGTGCAACGACTGTTTTCTATTCTGTCTTCGCACACGATTTCCCCGAAAGCCAGGTAGCACCCTACATCCCGCGGATGCTCTCTGATTCCGACGCGGCGAACGCGATAAGTAAGGTACATGAAGATGATTCGGGTGCTATCCTCCTCGGAGACCTCGGGCTGATCACTCACCTATCAAAACCAGGATCACGAAGGGTCTATCTCGACTATTCCGCGAACATCTTCAACGACATAGACCGGGCGTTTATAAAACGATATGGCGCTGTTCCGGTAGTATCACCCGAACTCAATCGAGCCGAACTTTCCGCATTTAAAAACAAGAAATTCGCCGTGCTCGTTCACGGCAGACCGGTCCTCATGAACACCACCTATCAACTGAAAGAAGGGTCGTTGAAGGACGAAAGGGGGTTTGTTTTCCCGGTACGAGAGGAATTCAAGTACACCCAGATACTCAACAGCGTACCCATCGGTCTCTTCAACGAGCTATCAAAACTCTGCGACGCAGGCATAACCAAATTCTTCTTTGACCTTACAGATGGCGATGCGGAAAAGATAATCCGCCTGTACAAGGACATCCTTAATGGTAGACCAGTTAAGAAGTCACTGCGACGAAAGCACACGCGGGGCCATTTCAACCGTGGTGTTGAATAAAAAGAGAGGAGATGAGTGAAAAATTCACTCTTTAGCCAGCTCTACTTCTCTTCTCTCAGCTTCGCCCTCTCCTGTTGCTGGTGCGGCTGCTTCAGCACCCCCGATCTCAACAAACTCAACCGGGACTGTCCGCTGCAACAATGCCTCTATCTGCGCATATACCTGTCTATCGCGGAAATGCTTCATTGTCGCTGCTCCGGAAGGACAAATCGCGTTACAACCACCGCACCCCTTGCACATAGCTTCGTTAACCGTCATCACTCTCCTTATCTCGTCAAGCGTGAGTGCACCATACGGACATATCTCGGCACAACTTCCGCATCCTATGCAAATCTCCTCGTTTATTTGTGATATTGCCGGCTCAATCCCCGCCCTACCCTGGACTAAATAAACCAGCGATCCCGATGCCGCTGCTTTTCCCTGTGCTATACTATCCGGGATATCCTTGGGACTCGCTGCACACCCTGCAATGAAGACGCCATCGGTTGCCGTATCAACCGGTCTCAGCTTCGGGTGCGCCTCTAATAAGAATGAGTCCGGAGATTGGGACAGTTTGAGCATACTTACGATGTCCCACACACCCTCATTCGGTTGCATTCCAACACCGAGAACCACAAGGTCTGCTTCGAGTTCATACGGCTCGCCGAGTAATGTATCTTCTGCTCGTACCACTACCCTGTCACTGCCCGGTTTCTGGTATATTTCAGCCGGAAGTCCTCGTCGATAGCTGACACCCTCTGATTTGATATTCCCATAAAATTCCTCATCCCCTTTTCCAAATGCCCGTACATCTTGATAGCAGATCGTTACCTTCGCATCCGGCAGTTTCTCCTTTACCCTATGCGCCTGTTTTGCTAGATACATGCAGCAGACACGGGAGCAATATTCATGCCCCGTTTGCTTATTCCTCGAGCCAACACAGGAGATGAAAACCACATCCGTGGGCTCTTTGCCGTTTATTTCTATCTTACCACCCGTAGGACCGCTCGCTGCGGACAACCGTTCAAACTGTAATCCGGTAATAACATTTGGATACACGCCGTACTTGTATTCCGGCGACGTGCTCGGGTCAATGATGTCATACCCGGTCGCCACGATAATCGTTCCCACGTCTAAATCTTCTTTCACTTCCGTCATTCCGAAGTCTATAGCATCATATTCGCACGCGGCCATGCACGGTGGAACTGCTTTTCCTTCCTTAATCGTTTCAAGCGTTGCATCCCCACAGTTCCCCTCTTTGAAGAGCAAACAATTTTTGGGGTCAACGGTATAAAGGGGAGGAACGGCATTCGGGAACGGTAAGTAGATGGCCGTTCGGTTACTCAGCCACTCGTCAAACTCGCTTGGTATATCCTTCACCGGGCATGCCACTTCACATGCGCCACAGCCGGTGCACTTCTCATTCACATAACGCGGCTTACGCTTCACCGTTGCTTTGTAATTACCCACATAACCTTCGATATTTTCTACCTCGGAATACGTCATCAGATCGATGTTCGGATGTGCTCCGACATCTATCATCCGTGGTGTTAAAATCGAAGCCACGTTATCGAGGGTGGGATAAATTCTATCAAGTTGCGCGGCATGCCCTCCAATAGACGGTTTCTTCTCCACAAGATGCACCTTGTAGCCTGCATCCGCTATAGCCAATGCAGCATAGAGCCCGGTTACTCCACCACCTATTACTAACGTTTCAGGGACGACATCAACCTTCTTCTCCTCGATTAATTCTAATAATGCTGACCTTGCAACCGCACTTCTCAGCAGATCCTTCGCCTTCTGCGTCGCTTCTTTCTTGAAATCCCCGTGTGGCCAACTACAATGTTCGCGGATATTCGCCATCTCGAAGAAGAACGGATTAAGCCCTTCGCTGGCAATCGTTTTTCTGAATGTCGGCTCGTGCATCCGCGGCGAACAAGCAGCTACTATCACCCGGTTAACTCTACCTGCTTTAATGTCCTCTTTTATGAGATTTTGCCCGGGGTCTGAACAGGTAAATATATAGTGTTGTGCAAGGGCCACGTTTGGCAACGTCGCGGCATACTTCACCAAATCCGGTACATCTAGCACCATCTTGATGTTTATCCCACAATGGCATATGTAAACGCCAATCCGTGGTGCGTCCTTCGGTGCGTTCGCAGCTACACCCTCAACAGATCCCGTCATCGGGACTTTTGTATAATCATATTCTTCCTCTGCCATCTTCTCTTTACCTCCTTATTTATGCCCTATTTTACCCGCCATATCTCCTAATGACTTATACCCGACGCACAGCTCTTCGTCCATCTCTGCTACTGATGGTCTTATTTTCACTTTTCCACCGGCTAACAGAGAAAGAGAAGCCGCAGCAGCAGCTTTTCCCTGCGCCACACTGTCAGGAATATCCCGGGGAGCTTGCACACAGCCGGTAACAAAAATACCCCCTCTATCGGTATCAACCGGTCTGAGCTTTAGATGCGCCTCTTTTGCGAAATGATCTGTCGTTTCCCCGATACCTAACATCTTTAACAACTCGTCAGTGCCTGCACTTGGTTTCAATCCTACGCCAAGAACAACAATGTCTGCTTCGATCTCAAACGGCTCACCAAGCATTGTATCTTCACCCCGTACCACCACTCGGTCGCTCCCGGGCTTTTGATAGATCTCAGATGCAAGTCCCCGCCGGTAGTTAACACCCTCTCCTTTCACGCGATCATAAAATTCCTCAAAGCCCTTCCCAAATGCTCGTACATCCTGGTAGAGCACGGTTATCTTACAATCCGGAACCTTCTCACCCAGCAGATGTGCGTGTTTCGCTAAATACATACAGCAGACACGGGAACAGTATTCATACCCTGTTTGCTTATTCCGCGATCCAACACAGGAGATAAATACGGCATCCTTCGGCAGCCTATCCACGCCCTTTACGATTACCTTACCAAAGGTGGGGCCGCTCGCACTAGAGTAGCGTTCGAATTCTAATCCCGTAATGACGTTGGGTAAAACCCCGTATTTGTACTCAGGCATCAAATTCGGATCTATAATGTCATAACCAGTAGCGACGATAATCGTTCCCACATTCAGTTCAACGATCTCCTCCTTCATATCAAAATCTATACAGTTTGGTTCACAGATCAGAACACAGGGAGGAGCTTCATCTTTGGAAACCTCTTCTCTTCTCTTCTTTTTTTCGAGTGCTTCCCTGGTAGATTCAAGAGTAGCTTTGCCACATTTTCCCTTCTTTATCATCTGGCAATACTCAGGGTCAACACAATAAACAGCCGGGATGGCCTGCGGAAACGGTCTATAGATCGAACTCTTTTTTCCTAGATTTTCATCAAATTCGTTTGGCCATTTGTATACAAACCTGCATGCTTCTTCACATAACGCACATCCGGTGCACAGAGTTCCATATTCCCAATCCTTTTCATATACGTATCTTGGTTTTCTCTTTACCTTCACTTTGAAATTACCTACCGAGCCCTCCACGCCGACGATCTCTGAATAACTCATCAGGTTTATGTTTGGATGCTTTGAGACATCAACCATTCTCGGCGTTAGGATACATGCGGAACAATCGAGCGTTGGGAATGTCTTATCAAGTTGTGCCATGTGCCCTCCGATCGTAGGTGTTCGCTCCACAAGATGCACCTTGAACCCTGCATCCGCGATATCCAACGCGGCATACATCCCTGCTATTCCACCGCCGATCACCAACGCTTCGGGAATAATGTCTACCTCCTTCTCCTCAATTTTCTCTAAACAGGAAGCTTCAACCCTGCTCTTTATGGAGCTCATTATCTCTCTCGTTGCTTCTTCCGTACCGATTTTCGTTTTCTCCTCCTCTCCTTTTACCTCAGCTTCGGTCGCCATAGCTTTTCACCATGTGTTTCTTCTTTATTACACCAATATATTTTTTGCGTTTTTTTCGCGTTACGGTGTTAACCTTCTCCTATCCCGCGGAAAAAGTACGACCTCTCTGACATTGTCTATCCCCAACATGCTCATCAGCAGCCGTTCAACGCCAAGCCCCCATCCCGCATGTGGCGGCATACCATACTGAAACGCGTTGAGATAAAACTCAAAACTAGCTGTGCCCAACCCTTTTGATTCTATGCTCTGCTTCAGCAACTCGTATGAATGAATCCGCTGCGAGCCGGAAGCAAGCTCTAATCGGGGATGCATCAGGTCGAACGCATTGCACGTATCCTTACCTTCAAGAGGTTGGGCGTAAAAAGGTTTGATCGCACAGGGCCACTCGGTGATGAAATAATGCTCGCCTATTCTCTCACCCAGGATATGTTCAGCCGAGGTGCTGAGGTCATCGCCCCATTCGATCTGCTCGCCTGCCTCTACAAGTAGTTCTAGTGCTTTCTCATAGGTTATACGCATGAATGGTATTTTTGGGACTTCCAATTGTAACTTCAAGCTATTTAAGTCGGGATATAACGCAAGGTTTGAATAGACAAAGGTAATAAGCTCCTCTAATATCCTCATTACCTCCTCGGCAGATACAAATGCGACTTCTACATCCACCGAGGTTGCTTCGTTGAGATGTTTCGTGGTGTCATGCTCCTCAGCCCTGAATATAGGCGCAATTTCATACACGCGGTCAAATCCCGAAGCCATGAGCATTTGTTTGTACAGTTGGGGGCTCTGGTTTAAGAACGCCTCCCGTTCAAAATACGAGATCGGAAAGAGCGCAGTGCCACCTTCCGTCGCCGCGCTCACTATTTTTGGCGTGTTTATCTCGATAAAGCCGCGGTCGCCGAGGAACTCCCTGATCACGTTAAGCACACGACTGCGAATAATAAATATGTGCTTTGTTCGCTCGGTTCTCAGGTCCATGAAGCGCGCATCCAACCTCGTATCCAGTTCTGCACCAACCTTTCCCGTGGTATCCAGTGGTAAAACGTGCGAGGCCGCACTGAGGACCTCCATTCGTTCGGGTAGTATCTCATATCCACCGGGCGCTTTCTCCTCCCCCTTTACCACTCCTCCTATCGCTACCACTGATTCGCGAGGCACTTTTCTCGCTTGCTCAAACAGCTCCCGTTCAACTTCACCCTTGTGCAGGGTGACCTGAGCAAAGCCTTCACGGTCTCGCACGATGAGAAAAAAGACACCGCCTAAATCCCGCTTCTCATGTACCCAGCCCGCTATACTCACCTCTTTTCCGTCATTCTTCGCGGTTATTTCATGTGAGTATCTTCTGTTCTCGATTGACAACTTCATATTCACTACTTTACCATTGTGCTTAATATTAACGCACTCTCGACAATCGCTCTTCGGGACAAGCCCTTCATTTGCTGGTGCTTCATTCAAAGAGCAACCGTGCAAGCATACTTTTCCTTACCTCCCTTACCTCCTCCCTGTCCGTTTCCACCTCAGCCTCTTTGCTCTCTTCACCCTCCCTTCCTGCAGCTCTCCCACCATGTTCACTTCTCCGCACGCGCACATCAACCAGTATCGGCATCTCTATGCTCGGACTCGAGAGTAATGCGACGCCCTGGGGTATTCTTTTGATCTCCTCTTCCGCTTCACTGCTCATGAACTCCAGACCCCTGCTTAAGGCCTTAATGTCGTTGGGATTCGTCACCTTCAGGATAATCTGCGTATTACACTGCGAGATAACGTTTTTATCCACCCGTGCGGGTCTTTGCGAGATGACGAGCAGCCCAAGCCCAAATTTTCTGCCCTCCGAAGCGATGGTTCTCAGTATAGTGGAACTGACTGCCTGCCCGAACCCCCTTTCAGGACAGAAGTTGTGCGCCTCTTCAATAACCAGCATAAAAGGCGGGATCTTACCCATCTTCCTTCCTTCAAATACCTCTTTGCAGAGATGGTAAACAATAAATTCCTGCAATTTCGGCTCAGTTCCTTTCATGTCGATTATAGACGCCCTTCCCGCTTTTACGAGCTCTTCTATGCGCGTCGGGCTATCGGATAATATACCAGTCTCTCGGATCCTTTCCAGATAGTGAATGATTCTCCATTTAGCTCTGCTTTTACTCGCTGCCACTTCCTTAATGATGTTCTCGATCGTATAAAACTCCTTTTTAGCTTTTATTTCGTTTATAGCCTGGTATAAAACACCCAATTGAGGATCAGACAGGGGAAAGAAATCATATAATTCATTCACACTCAAATTTATCCCGTCTATGCGAAATAACTTATCTGCATCGGGATTTATGGACAGATTGGAGGGTGTATACACAACGACTTGCGAGGCATAGCCTTTGGGGGAGATGCCGAACTTTTCCATCTGGTTTCGCTCATCTTCATTCCTATTCTCGTGTTTCAGTGAGATATATTCGCCGTGCGGGTCAATTATAAGCAGGGGAACGTTCTTTTCGAGCAATTCCTCGATGAGCACGCCAGCCGTGTACGATTTCCCACTACCCGTCTTCGCTAATATGCTGCAGTGTTTCTGGATGAGTTCCTCTTTCCTCAGATACACCGGAATAGTGCGCCCGTCAATCAGCCCTAAGTAGATCCCCCCTGATTTGAGCCCGAGGGTGTCCATGATGAACGCCTGATCTGCCTTGAACACCTTCTCATCTCGAGCGAAGGTGTTCTTCGGCTGCATTAAAAACCCTCGTGTGTCTTTATACCCGATAATCTCTGCGGTAGCTATTTTTTTCTTCGCATCAACGATAGAGACAACCCTTCCCAGTATCCAGCCATCTAATTCGTTCCATACCTTTACATACTCGTTCCTTCGTACCTCGCCCGCAACGACAAAATCAAATTTGTGCAGCCCCACTTCGCCCCAAATGGTGCCTACCAATTTATACATTTTAAAAAATCAAATTAACTTCGCATTCACAATTCCATCCTGACCCGGTCTGCTTGTTACGACCGCATCGCCCATCTCAGTCTCGATCATCGCTCCTTTTGTGGTGATATTCCGGCGTGCGAAGAAGGGATTTGCCGGATTATTCTTCACGGTTATTATTTTAGCCAATTTGGTAATTCCACTCTTTGGATCTGCAACATTCGCAAATTCGCATCTGAGCAATCGCATCTTCAGGTTGCCACCCCTCGTTCTGATTTTTCTTCTTCGTGTCTCTCCGATAGTCGTGTCTGCTGCGGGTCTTCCCGCCTCATGCCCCCGCTTCTTCCGGTGGCGATGAAGCTTCCCTCCCGTGTATTTCCGCCTTGATTTACCTTGCCCTCTCATTTTTTATTTACGGCCCTACAAAACCACATTCCGCACACTTGTATAAATTACTTTGCGTTCTGCACTTCGCACATCTACCTATCTCGATTTTTCCACAGTTCGGGCACGGGAAAACCGTGAAGCCCTTTCCCAACAGCTTTACTCCGCAGGACGTGCAATACTCTATCATAACCCGCTCCTCTTCTTTTTATCTCTATGTTTATATTTATATCTCTCTTATCTTCACTCGCTGTCGTCCTCGTCATATCGACTACGGTGGACGGCATACCATATTTACACCTACCACCATTTATAATAATATCAGCTTTTATTTCTACTTCTTCTACAGAGGTTGGTGGAGTTCTACCTGACACATTCGCACTTGTTGAGGTTATAGGTCCCGTTTCGTTTATTATACGGGTTGCGATTTCATTATCCGGGAATCTCACGCCAACGACATTTGATGCAGCAGTTAAGACAGCGGGCACTGTATCTTTCTTCCTCAACAATACCGTGACGGGCCCGGGTAGCAGTTCGGTCAGGATCTCTAATGATTCGGGATCTATAGATGCAACGCGGTGCACCATCTCAAAGGAGGAAACAGCGAGTGAGATAGGATGTGATAACTCCCTTCGTTTTATTTTATATACCTTCCGCACCGCTTCTTCCGAGAGCGCATCAGCTCCTAATCCGTATACCGTTTCGGTGGGATAAACGACCGTGCCTCCGCTTCTTATTATCTCGACCGCGGACTTTATCAGATCTTCTCGCTCTCCCTGCATTTCCTCTTTATTTAATGAATGAGCTTTACACCGATAATCTTAATCCACGAGGAACTAATCGCTCTTTCTTTGTGAAAGATACACTTGAATTATGAGGGTGAGCAAATAAATAAAAAGGAGGAGAACGTGAAAAATGGTTGCACTGACATTTTATGGCGGAGCGGGTGAAATTGGAGGCACCAAGATTCTCGTGGAACACCAGGGCACCCGCCTCATGCTGGACTTCGGAACCCGAATGGGGTTTGTCTCGGAGTTCTTCTCGGAGTTTCTGGACGTTCGAGCAAACACGGAGTTGAAGGACAAGCTCACTATTGGTGCCCTTCCTGTAATCCCGGGAGTATATCGGAAGGATCTGATCTGTCCAAGTGGTGTGGCGACCCTCTCAAACGCGAGGTACAGAAGAGTAATCGCTCCCGATTCGGCGATGCTAAAAATTCCCGGGCTTGTAACTCATGAAGAGTATATTCAAAAGCATGGTCGGGGTTACGTCGATGGGATATTACTCAGCCACGCTCATCGGGATCATTCAGGGGACATCGGATTTCTCCACGCGTCTATTCCACTCTACTGTTCCAGGACCACCCTTACCTTGGTCGAGGCCATTGACGATGTTACCACCTTCAAGTCAGAGGCGTTGAGGTCGAAAAGGTTCTGTGTTGCGTTCAGCGAGCGAGGTGCCATGCCGGGAAGCCCAAAGATAGAGCATAAGGAGATGCTGGTCCGAAAGTGCAGCGTCTTGGAGGACGGTGAAGGGACGGACATCGGATCGTTTCGAGCCACCATGATCGAGGTAGACCACTCCCTCCCTGGCGCGGCGAGCTACCTCTTAGCGTGCGATGTCAATGGTGCGCCCTTTCGAATTCTTTACACCGGGGACATCCGGTTCCACGGGATTAAAGGTAGCACAATCGATGAGTACGTCAGGGCGATAGGGCGCAGTATAGACATTATGATCTGCGAAGGCACTCGGATCGATTCAGACTCGAAGCTTTCCGAGGAGACGGTTCGCTCTAAGATCGCGGAAGAGATTGCGGAAACAGATGGTCTGGTCTTCGTCGATTTCAGCTGGAAAGACACCACCCGGTATGAGACGATCAGTAAGGCGGCAGAATCATGTGACCGAATATTCGTTATAAACGCTCGGCTCGCGTACATCTTGAACAAACTGGGGCTAACACCCTTGCCTGAATCCGTCAGGGTATTTCTCAAGCGTAAGGGGAGCTGCTTTTATTCTCCCGCTGACTACGCTCACTATAAGCACGAATACGGGTATTCCGTTGATCGGGACACGTGGACACAGGATTCCAGTCATTATGACAACGGGCTGGTGGCAGAAGAGATCAAGTCTAACCCGAGCACGTACGTTTTGATGCTCTCTTATTACGACTTAGGCCAGCTCTTCGACTTAGCGGATGAGACGGGCAAAATACGGGGTTCTCGATTCATAAGGGCACAATGTGAACCGTTCTCTGACGAGATGGAACTGGACGAGGAGCGATTCATTAATTGGTTAGATGCCTTTGGCATCAGGTACAGCCTGGGCGAAACACCACTTCCAGAAGGATGTTCCAATCCCACATGTTCCAAGCTCAAGAGGAGGATCGATCGTTCACATGCTTCCGGTCACGCCTCCCGACCGGAGTTGAAAGAACTCATCGGGAAAATTAACCCTCAGATATTGATTCCTGTCCATACCGAGAGACCAGAGGTCTTTGAAGAACTTGTTGAAGAGATCGGTGAGGATATTGACGTGCTCATCCCGGAATTGGGTAAGACGTATACCTTCTAAAAGCAGGGTATGTGCGAGTTAGAGCCACGTATTCAATCAAGCCCTTTTAATCCTCAACTTCGTTTAATATCAGCGTCTGTTTACCTGCATCGAAGTATCCCTCATGATAATTCGTAAGCAAGTATAACGCTTCTCCGAGTGTTAGAGCAGAATACGGTATTTGTATTACGTTCTCCTCTTTTCTGCTTCGCTCCGTCACCAACATAACGTGTAGAGCATATACGGTCAATAGGGGCATATTAACCTTTCGGGTGCATTTCCACTGGAGAATGGTCTCAAGAACCAGTAAGAGGGTGGTTAAAAAGAAGGTGTTTTATATGAGTAGCTCCTTACTTTGAACGAGATTCCCGAGAGGGGATCTGCGAAAAGAGGTGAAAAAATGTATGGAGATCGAGGGCGCAGGTTTGACAGGCAGCCACGAGAAATGCACACCGTAATTTGTTCTGATTGCGGAAAAGAGACCCAGGTTCCCTTTAAACCAGATGGCAGCAGACCTGTTTATTGCCCTGAATGCTACCAAAAGCATCGTAGAAAGTAATTTTGAGAGGACGATTTTAGTATTAATCGCGTACTCTCATTTTTTATTTTTTACGACTAACAGTGATACTATACGCAGCGCAGCCATCCAAATTACTCGATCTTTACCCCGCTCTAAATTTCTTGAGGACTTACCGGTACCAATTTAACCTTCTTCGCTTCTTCGATATCGCGCGTATAGAGGTGTAACGAATCACTGTAATCGATTATTCTTATTATCCGGCAGTTATTTGGCTTTATTACTTCACGATTGAGCATCTCGATGATGCAGACGATATTCGATTGCCACGCAGTAAATAGATCGCGTGATCGCCAGGTAAGATGGACATCCACCTTATGATCAGGTATAGATCGAATTTGTATCCGTTGTAAGCAGGGAGGTGAACTCCGGGTTATATCAGAGGGAACATACCAGGTACTTGCCTGTGCTCTATTTGAGGTTATATTCTGGTTAATTTGGTCAGCCAACGCGTTTTTTAATAACGCTATCTGATCAGAACGGTTAGAACTCGATGTGGGTTGATACTGTGCCAACCGTTCAAAATAGAGATAACTGAACCGCTCAGTTACGGGCTTCGATCTATACTCGTCTAAAAACGCTCGGGTGAACTCAGTACAATATTCCTCGATTCGCCTGAATGGATATTGAGGGTGTAATTCTCGTGCTTCGATCTGGTTGATTGCATTACCGGTCATGCTGATCAGCATGCAGGAATCTTTTATCGGTTTTCGCTCATCACCACCCCCTATAACGAGATCGGCGCCCTTACTCAGTATCGTATGGATTGCTTTAGCCCATGCATTATGGAAGTTTCGTTCCTCTATCAGGTGTACAAACAGTTTCATGTGACCAACACTCTTTTTATCTCTCCCTCTTCAATTTAAGGGCCATCTATTCTATTCTATTCTATTGTTACCGTTGGCATTTGAGCATCCCTCTCTTTTTGAGCCGTTAAAAATAATGGTACCTACCAGATAAAAATCAGTCCAGCGGTACCGATATCTTCTTTTATCCGGCTGAGATTAAAGCCGCTCTCTAAGTTCTGAAGTTACTTCCTCTACTTTCCCGTTCACCCAGTATCTCTTTATCGCTTTTCCTCTTGACTTCGGATGGTCCGATATCTCATACTTACTGCTCACGAAACCATATTCCTCTAATGTACGCAGATGGTACGAAACGTGACGTCTGTCTTCTCCCAGCGCTTTGCTTAATTCATTGATATACCTCGGCTTCTCAGCAAGCAGCTCCACTATTCTGAACCGTATCGGATGAAAGAGCACGTGGGCGTCCATTACTAAACTATCTTTGATCTCCATGCCAGCCTTTTCCTTAAGGCGTGTGGTATTTAAAAGGTATCAAAATATTTATCCCATACAGGAAAAAGTATCCAAATTCCATGCTGCTTTTGGTTAAGCAAGTCAAACTTATCTTTCTAAATCCGATGAAGTCAGGCTTTTTTTCAAACAATAACGAGGTCATGGAACGAGTAAAGGATGTCACGGTAAAGCTCGCAGCGATTTTGTAATTTCAATATGAGTGATACTAAAATTCTCTTAGCCGCCGTCACCACTTCTAAAAAATTGAGGTATACTTTAGAGTAATGTCGTGAAAGTATAAAAAGGATAAGGCTCTATTAGGCTACATACCCTATGAGGCAGAAGAAACCGCACGAGCGGAAGGAGCATATCACGATATGGATAGAGAAAGCGGATTTGGATTATCTGGATGCGCTCATTGAGCGAGGGGTATTTGAAAATAGGAGTCAAGCGATAAGGCATGCGGTCAGGTCTTTTATAAAAATGGACAAAGGGTTGGTGAAATTCATAGATAGCGCCATCTCGGAATGAACGTTACATCGAATTATTTAGGTATACGGGAAAATTACATACGCCATAAAGAGTGCGCTCAGTATGGCTAAGACGATATAGATCCAGTAAATGATAGTCCGTATTCTGAATCGCTTTAAATTCATAATTCGTTTATTCACATAGTCCTGGGCTGAAGAGAATCGATCGCAGAGTAAATCATCAATTCCAAAAGTCTTTAATTCCTTCTTGTTAAGCGCACTCTGAACATCAAGTTTGTTACGAATGACCGAGATCGCATAAGTTGCTTGTAAAAAATAGCGGCTCCCTCTATATAAGACCATTATTCCAAATATGCTGAAGAGTAACGCTAAGAAGGGGAAGGTTACGATGAGGATTTTTGGTGCTTTTGATCCTATGAGTATCACACTTAATCCTAAGAGGGCGGTAATTAAAGCTGAGAAGAAATGTACACTCCGCCAAATCGAGGTATGGTATTCGTTCGCTAAGGATCTCTGCTCGGCAAGTAATGCTCGTAAATCATCTTCTTTCATCTTCTCTCTCTCCTTCGGTCGTTACCACCCCGGGTCACTTACCCCAAGCGTTTAGTAGTGAAGAGGGCATATATAAAGCAATCGAATATCGCAGCCCGATTTGTGCGAAATAAATGTTTATCGCACTTAACGTGTTTCGATATCCTTTATCTTATCCCAGTCAGACTTTACGAGCACTGCAAGAGGTGGATATATCGTTGTTAACGTTTCATACATCCGGTGTGCAAATTTTACCCTCTTCTTCACCTGTGCGTCTATTACTCCCTCTTCCTCTTGAGACCATAGTACGAAACGGACTGCGGACCAAACGCAGGATTGCAGCAGGTATAACGCCTCTTCCGCTGTCAATTCTATATCCAACTTTATTTCTGTCACGTTTCCAAACCCCCTTTATCCGTTTTATTATGGTGTTCTTTTTTAAAAGAATATAAGGTTGACGAGACGTTCCCGTATTCGGACAACCGGCTTCGGGTTTCAGGTTCAGCGATTTTGACCTGGCACCCACCTCAACACTAGGTTCATATATGCAAATAATCTTAGATAAAAGAATGGGTGTGGATTGTGGAATTTGATACAATCTTTAAAATAGTCAAGCTCGGGCGGTTACACATGCTTACGATTGGACTTTTATTGTTTGTTATGGGTGCGTTATTTGCGGTTTTATCAGGTGCTGCGTTTCTTCTTAACAGATTTATCGTGGGTTACGCTATTCTACTTTCGGCACACCTCTCCGTGCATTATAGTAATGATTACTTCGATACCGATGCGGATCGCTATAGTAAAACGACCCTCTTCACCGGTGGAACGAGGGTTCTCTTGGAGAATCCCGAGTTATGCAGATTCTCAAAATGGTTTGCGCTATTTTTGATGGGCGTATCCCTGATTCTTGCTCTTCTTTTTAGTATTCTCTTCTCGTTTTCGGTCTTGTTCCTGCTGTTTGTCCTCATTGGCAACCTGGTGGGGTGGTATTATGCTGCCCCGCCTGTTAGATTGGCTTATCGCGGACTCGGCGAAATCGCAACGATGGTAATATTTGGGCTGATGGTGCCTGGACTGGGCTATCTCGTTTTAATGGAGAGATTTACTCGTGGCTTCCTGATTTTTGTTTTTCCGTTCATGCTTTATGGTCTGGCGCTTATAATTGCGGTTCAAATCCCGGACATGGAAAGTGACCACCTGGGCAACAAAAATACCGTAATCGTGCGCAAGGGACGTCGTTTTGGTTTTCTCGTAATCGGGTTTTTGCTCTCCCTGGCAACGCTCTCTTTTCTTCTCACCTCGCTCATAAATTGGTTACCGGCCGTCATTGATCTTCGGGTGATCGCACTCCTCTCATTACTACCGCTCAGCCTCGGCATTCAGGGTTTGTTAACACAACCTACTGAGAGAGCTCCAGCTACAAAATTGGTTACGAGTGCTCTTTCATCCACTCTTCTCTTCATCTTTATGATTAATTGCTATTTTCTCCTTTTAGTGAATTACTAAGACCACAACAAATTTAGAACTCATCAAGATACTTTTTCCAGTAGATCACTGCTTCCCTATCCGCATCAAAGTACCCTTCGTTCTCCTCGTTGCTCAAGAGTTCGATGGCTTCAGTATTGGTAATTTTTTCGTAGGGTATGATAACTATAGCTTGTATTTCTCCTCTTTTCTACCATTATCGTATTACACGGGTCCTAACCCCGTTTTATGGTACCATAAATCCCCAATCCTTTTTTATACCCCTCCAACTTGCCAATCCACGTGTATTTCGTATCCGCCTCGTGTTCATCTCATCCATCATCAATATTGAGCAACACGCGGAAGACAGAGGATTGATTACCGCCGTTCATCGTTAGCGAGCCCTCGCCTATCTTGACACCATCATGGTTCCTCGTGATTACCGAGATATTACCCACCTTCACCGAATCCGAGAGTTTAATAATATCAGCAGTGTAGTTACGAGTCTCTCCGTTTTCATACATGGCGATAATGCCAGCAAGTTTGTAATCGTTTTCGCCAAGCCGCAGAGACCCATGATACAAGCGATCCCCTTCCTGCTCTCTGATTCTCTCTCTTATCTCCGTTGTGCTGAAGTTCGCTCCGAGAAGACCTCGGCCGTAGAGTGGCTGAGAGTTTCCTACCATAACGATGTGTATCCGAAGCACATGGAACTTACTACCGTTCAAGGCGAAGCCATACGCTTTATGAATAATCATTTGTTCCCTCTACACCCCGCTTCATCGTGGTACTTTTATTTTGTAGCGAGTATTATAGAAGCGGTTGAGCCTTTAAAAGCTTTTTCATAGCTTTAAATTTAATTTAAATTGATAATAAAGCACCAAATCTCAAAATATTTACTCATAATACTTTTTAACGATCTCTCCTCGTATTGAAATTTTTGTTTACCGTATATAAAACTATAATAAAAGAAATAGAAAAAAATTTTGTGCTCACCGCGTCCTTCAGAGCTGCATCGGGTTTTCGGGCTCGGCGGTTTTTTAGAGCTCGCACCGAGAAGCACGATTTTTACGCCTCTTATCTTTTTATCCGCGGTGGTACGATCCGGGAGAAGTCCTCCCACCAGCAGATTTAATAGAAGATATAACCAATTTCTTTTTGGTGAGGTGAAACATGCCTGTCTCACGATCGAAAGTCGCGATAATAGGTACCGGAAATGTTGGCAGCACGTTTGCTTTTGCCTTAATGATAAGCGGGTTAGCCCGTGAGATCGTGCTTATTGGGAGAGATAAGAAACGAGCGGAAGGTGAATGCATGGATCTCAACCACGGCGCCAGTTTTGTTCCGCCGGTAACTATTTATGCTGCGGGATATGAGGGGTGCGCAGGTGCTGATGTCGTGGTTATAACCGCAGGTGCCAGGCAACAACCAGGTGAATCACGGCTCGACTTAGCGCAACGAAACGCTGACATTTTTAAGGACATTATACCTCGAATAGCCGAGCATGCGGAGAATGCGATCTTATTGGTTGTTTCAAATCCCATGGATGTTCTCACGTATCTCACGATAAAACTATCAGGGTTCTCACCCCAAAGCGTTATTGGCTCCGGAACGGTTTTGGATAGTTCACGGTTTCGATTTCTTATAAGCCAGCAGTGTCAGGTAGACCCGCGGAATGTTCATGCGTATATCATCGGTGAGCATGGGGATACCGAACTCCCGGTGTTGAGTCATGCGAATATAGGCGGCATGTTATTCCCCCAGTACTGCGCTCGCTGTAACCGGCGTTGTGATTATAAAGAGGAATTTGGGAGGATCTTTGAAGAGGTGAAGAATGCGGCGTATCAGGTTATCGAAGCAAAAGGGGCCACGTATTATGGTATAAGCGTGGCATTGATACGGATTGTTGCCGCGATCTTACGGGACGAGAATTCGGTACTGCCGATTTCTACGCTGCTACATGATTATTATGGAATCGAGGATGTATGTTTGGGTATACCCGCGGTGGTGAATAGAAGTGGTGTAGAAAGGGTCTTACTGCTTGAGCTTTCTCCTACCGAACAAGAGCTGCTGAGACATTCTGCACGGACCTTAAAGGAGGTTATTAGAGGTATCAACTTGTAAGCTCGCTTTGAACTATTTATCCGATTAAACGAAGCATTGGTGAGCGAAACGTACTCCAAACATGCTGTTGCCTCTTCACCATACGCTCCCGAGGAAGAATACTAGTGCAACGATCGTCTTATCTTTATAAGGGGTCATATCTTTATTGGTACACTCAATCTTCTCGCGCCCGTCACGAGCGTTAATCCTGCCATAATAGCAAGCATCACCTTTCAGATGTCGGATTTCATGCAAACGAATGTAACAGAATTGTTTTTCTCTTCAATCAGAGCTCGTTCGTTAATCAAGCGTTTAATCTCACGACTCCCCACGTTTTTCAAAGCATCACCGGTGCTGGTTCGTACCTTCTCTTCATTGGCGTTTAGATACTTAGAGATCGGAATTATGACTCCCTGGTCCATTAACTCTCCTAACAGAAAGATAATCCACGCCTTGGCTTCTGGGTCTGCGGTATCCAAAGCGTCGATCAAAGGCTCAACAGCTATTTCCCCAAGCTGCAATATTTTCTCAATCGCTCTCGACTTGTCAGGATGAATCAATTCAAACTCCCGTTCTTTTAGACCCAAGTCCCGAATTAAAATTCCAAACTCTTCTGATGTAGGATTTTTATGCGAGCGACCCATGATTCCTCCTCCTCGTTGTGTGTGTGCCGCCGAGAGGCACCCCCTCATCTGAAGATAGTATCAACGAACGCGGCTTATATAGTGACCGAATCGAAATTTTGCTCGAGTTAAGCAACTATCTCTTCCATTCGAAGTCCTTTTTATCGTTTAACCTACCCGATTTAACTAACCCTTTTCTCACCGTTTCTTTCATATCAGCTTCGGGGTTCAGTTTTTTTTACTGCCAGTTCGATCCCCAGCACAAAAATAGCCTGCTTGTGCTCTTCTTTACTGCGGTGTATCTGGAAGGGGCTGATTTCCAACTCTCGGTACCGCTTGAAATCGCTGTTTAAGCCATTCGCTTCAAAATACTTCATCACCTGAGCCAGGAAGAGATGAATGTGTAGTAACTCTTCTTTTTTCATTGCACCCAATTTCTGAGGGTAACAATTGGCCCGGTATATGACTTTCGGGCAGTTGAAGGAAAGTTTATAACCATGAAAGAAAACCAAAGAACCTTGAATCTTTTGTGCGAAACATGCTAAAGAAATTTTTGAGCTCACAACGATCCCCGAGGGGAACAGCACAGAGCCTTGCAGGATACCTTCAACCCCTTTATTCGTTACCTTCCCCGGTGCTTCGCACCAATCTCTTGTAACTCTTTTATCCGCGGTATATCCGATACGCCTGAAAACAGAACGATCATCGAGACATGCTGCCCCTTTACCAGTGGGAAATCACCGCCCCGTACTTCTTTTCCTCTTATCAGCTCTTCGATTCGCATCTTTGACTTCTCTATACCCTTCCTACTTAACTCCGTGGGTGGTCCTGCGGCGATTATCAATGCCTTCTCCGCAGTTGAAACATCACAGGGGATCGTTAATCTGCCTGCTGCTGCTCGCCTCACCAGAGAGGTAATTCTTGTAACGGTATCCAGATTCTCCATAGTTTCTTTTTTACCAAAGAGCTTCTTAAAAACCCCTTCTCGCTCTATTTCTTCGGATGCATAGCCAATCGTCGAGACCCGACCTCCTTTAAGTGTGTTGATCACCTCAGCCGCATCGACTACCATCTGTCCCACCTCATTCGCTTCGCCCGCCGCAAACAATATCCAGAATCTCCTCACAATTTCCTCATTTATCTCCTCAAATGCTTCCTTTACACTCTCTCCACCCTTCTTCCACGCGTCATTGTCAAAGAGGAAGAGATTGTCCACCTCGTTCACAAAAGTCATCAGGCTTCTCGCGGCATTCAAAGCAGATAAGCCCCCCTCATCCTTCGCGGGAAGTATCCCAAGTCCATAAATCGGTTCCTCATACAACTTCTTCAGTCTTCTTGCTAATACCGGTGCCCCTCCAGACCCTGTTCCGCCTCCTAAACCTGCTATTATCAGGAAAGCATCAATCTGATGTGTCCCGCGTTTATCTATCTCGCTCTGTATCGTATAAATCTCATCAGCGGCAACCAGTCCTCCTAGTTCAGTATCAGCACCTGTTCCATGCCCCCTCGTTTTCGACTCTCCTACAAGTAACCTGTCCTCCAGTGGTATGTTCTTTAGTCCCATCAAATCTGCCCGTGCGGTATTGATAACCAATGTGTGACCTATGAACTTCTGTCTGGTCTTCTTAGCAAAATCGAGAAACGTATCCGCAACTCTCCCTCCGGCCTGTCCAAAACCTATGACAAATACCCGCATTTATTTCATTTCTCTGTTGGAAAGAGAGTATAAAGCTCTTCAAGTAGAAAGAACACCTGTAAGAGACAGATAGAACTAACATGCGTTTAGCACACTATTTGAACCGAATGTGGCACCTCTTATTGTTTCGTTCTCGCATGCCCGGCAAGTAAAGCTTCTTCCAGAGCTGTTTCGGCTTTCAGGGTTGTCGAATTCGTTCCACGTGGGACGAAAGGGCGCGGCAATGTTCAGAGCACCTGTTCAGAGCACCTGTTCCAAACAGGCGATGAT
>JACUTR010000089.1 GCA_014859735.1 Candidatus Methanophagales archaeon
GGAGCGACCTGACTTGCTTCTATTAGTTGCTATAATTGTAGTAGATTTTGATAATATTTTTGTCAAGTTTGAGGATTTAATTGTTTTTAACGTTGCGTGGGTGCCCGATGTATATTATAACCGTGCCAATCACAATTTACAGTCAAGAGCTAATGGAATGCAAACTCCTCGTAGCAATCAAGAATTTGTCGGGATATTAAAGCAAAAAATGGAGGAAGCAGGGCATTTAACTCATTATTCGTAGCTTTATGAGAAATGGGGGTCTGCACACTTCAAGTGGGGGCTTCAGATTTCGCTCCAAGCATGGAGCAGTTAAAAGCACGAAAAGATAAAACTTAAAATGCAAAACCAAAAAAACAAAAAAGCTTTAAAAATCGGCGTCGTCCTCACCGATCCAGAGGACTGGACTGCACGTGCATTTATAAACAACATCGACAAAAGAGGAGCCACGCCCGTGCCACTTAACCTCTCTGCATTAAGCGCTTCTCTCTCCACTGCTGATTTCTCTATTTTCGATATAGATTCAAAAGACCTGGAACTCGACGCTCTTCTGGTGAGAGACGTTGGCATCAGTTTCTCACTGGAAACTATTTCTTTTAAGTTCGACCTGCTTCGACAATTGGAGCATTCCATGCCTGTTATGAACCGTCCCACAGCAATCCAGAACGCAGCGAACAAATTCTTCTCATTCTACCTCTTCAAACACGCGCACCTCCCTATTCCACGCACGATGATCACGGCTGAGTTAGAGGTTGCGCTAAAAACAATCGAAACATTTGAAAGTGCAGTGGTAAAGCCGATTTTTGGCAGTCAAGGTAAAGGAATTACCAAACTCGAAAGCTCGCAGCCCGATTTGAAGCTGAAACTCACCGAGTTACTGACCGAACGAGGCGTGCTCTACTTGCAGGAGTTCGTGCCTAACCCGGGACGCGACATACGGGTCTTTGTGGTTGGTGAAGAAGCACTGGGCGCGATTTACCGGGTATCGATCAGCGGCTCGTTCGTGAGCAATTTGAGTCAGGGCGGAAGACCGGTTAGGTGTGAGTTGACCGACGAGATGGAAGAGCTTGCGATATGGGCGACAAAAGCAGTCGGCGCGGATTTCGCTGGCGTTGACCTGATCGAAGGCGAAGAAGGATTATTTGTGCTCGAAGCTAACGGGACACCGTCCGGGAAGGGAATAAACCAGGCGTGTGGTATTGACGTCACCGAACGGATTGTTGAGCTCCTGCTTGAGCGGGTTGGTGAGACGGGCTTTTAGGGAAACAAAGAGGAGGGCGATCTTATATATAAAGAAAACTACCAAAAGGCAAAAAATTTTTTATTTGAGCTAGGTATTCTATTGATGAGGGAACATAGTGATATGGTAACCATTAGTGAGGCTATTAAAGAAGTACTAACAGAATCAAACAGAGTTGTCTCAGCTGAAGAAGTTATTCGAATCATAAACCAGAGATATCCGAATAAATGGAAAGAAAGCGCTATTTATGCTCATTTATATGGTTGTAGCATTAACAACCCACCAGCTTATACTCAACATCCTTCGCTGCCTAAATTTCTATTTGACCATGGTAAGAGGAAATATGAACTTTACAATCCTGAAAAACATGGTAAATGGAACAAAGGGTATCCGATGGGTGAAAAGCCCACTGAAGAATTAGCTGAAGAGATTGAGACGGAAGAGAAAGTATCTTTTGGTCTTGAAAGAGATTTGGAAGAATACTTATCGCGGAACCTGAACCATCTAGAAGAAGGACTCAAACTCTATTCTGTTGAGGGGCTAAGCGGACGTCAGTATAATACGGATGTTGGGAGGATTGACTTACTGGCATTGGATAAAGAAGGCAATTTTGTCGTTATTGAATTGAAAGCTGGTTTGGCGACTGACCGCGTTGTTGGTCAGGTTTTAGGATACATGAGGTATATCCGCAAAAATGTAGCCAAAGGGAAAGATGTGAGGGGGCTCATAGTTGCCGATGATTTTGATGAGAGGCTAAAATATGCTGTTGGTGAAATACCGAAATTGAAGCTGAGAAAATATTTAGTAAAATTTGAATTTCAGGACATAGAAACATAAAAAAAGCATCTTTTTTAGTATTGGCGATTATCTGCACTAATTGTCTTCTGCTCAAAGGTAATTCTAATTAAATTAAGAACTTATATGTGGAGGAAAAAGAGAAATCGGCTTCGAGTAATTAAATAAGTGGTGAACTATGGAAGCGCCAAAAACGTATGAAAATTTCCCCGCATGGATACCCCTCTTATCCAATCTTGTGAGCATATCAATCTACGCCTTCGGAGCCTATATCCTGGCTGGTTTTGGAATCCTCTTCGCTATCCTCTACCTGCTTTATTGCCTCTGGCTTGAAATTGGGATATTTCGACGAAGTTGTGTAGACTGTTATTATTATGGTAAAGTGTGCGGGTTAGGTAAAGGCAAGCTCTGTGCGTTGTTCTTCAAGAAGGGCGACCCCCAAAAATTCGTTGAGAAGGAGATCTCATGGGCTCACCTACTGCCTGATTTCATGGTCTTTATCATCCCGCTCGTCGGCGGCATTATCCTCTTGGTAAGAAATTTCACCTGGCTTCTTGTCGCACTGCTCGCAATCTTACTCATCCTCTCCTTTGGTGGCACCGCAGCCATAAGAGGCTCATTCGCCTGTAAGTATTGCAAGCAGCGGGAAATCGGGTGCCCCGCAGAGCAGTTGTTTGGCGGTAAGGAGAAGACGCGAAATGGTCATCTTCAACGGTTTTGACAAGCAGTCGTTAAACCATGACTGGTTACCAAATCCCAATTATTCGCGACAATACAGACAATCCTGCAACAACCCACTCAAAAATACTGCGACAATAATCATCTCCTATCTAATGTAATCAGCCTCTCCTCTCGCTCAAGTTAAAAATTTTTCGATTTTGAAGAAAACCAAAATTTGAACAGTTACCTATTTTATAACAAAGTCTTCGCTTTCGCCTGCTTCAACGCAGTGCGTAAAACCTCGGTCGTTTCATCCATCGTTCTCTTGTCCACCGGATAGGGTACGCCATCTTTTCCGCCAAAGGCGAACGAGAACTTAACCGGGTCTCGCCAGCTCGGCGGCTCGCCATAGATCAACTCAGCGATAAGCGCTAACGCACGTACGGTCGCGGGTCCCACGCCCCGTACGCATAAAAACTGCTCATAATTGTCCGGCTGCTTCTCGTAGGCTACACGAAGCGCATCCCAGTTAACCCTTCGGGGCAATCGGTATAATACCTCTCCTTTTAACTCGTCACTTTTCGGTTTGAATTCAACCGCGGGGATGAAACCGAACTCAAAAAGCGTTCTTTGACCGCGCCTTATCCTCTTATCACTACTGCCGCTGAGTTCTTTATAAACCCGCTTTAATTCCCCCGGCTCGGTCTTCGCAAGGTCAATAGACGTCCTCCTGCATCCCCTGCTCTCCTTCGCAGTCATATCCAGCACCGTATCCTGCGCGATACCAATAATCCCCTGGTGCGGCTCCTCCTCATATCTCTTGACCGAAGAAGAGAGCCAGTGATATCGCCTCGCATACTGGTCGCGGGGATTCATCCCCTGCTGGATTACCGCCCATTCACCTTTCTCAGAGATAAACATCGAATGATGGTACAGCTGATAGCCATCCTGGATACACGCATTATCCACCTTCGCGGATATCCTGCTTGCATACTTCAGCTCCTCCAGCTTGCCATCGCTGAGCTTTAACTTATCGCCCAGTGCATCGATATCCGATAACGTATTTCTCGATGCCTTTCCCTTCCCACCTGCAATACCCAGACCAAATTCCTCAGGGTCAATAACCGATTTCAAAACGCCACACACTACCGTTGTGGTTCCGCTGCTATGCCAGTCGTAAGCCAGTGCACAGGAGAGCGATTGAAACCAGAGCGGGTCAGCCAATTTCTCGATCGCGCCATTCACACCATATTCATCGACGATCACCTCGAAGATACCATGCGCTAAACTCTTCATTCGCTTCAGCAACCAATAAGGTGCTTTTCCGCCATGAAGTGGCAAATCTACTACGCCCTGCTGCTTCAACGCGTCAGACCCCTTCCCTTCTTACCTGCTGAGGTCTTCCCTCTAAAAACCCTTCCTTTATGTGAAGGACTGCAAATCCAATTCAAATTCTTATCTGATTGTATCTCCGGATTGGCAGGCTCAACGAGGATAATCTCATACCATTTCCGTTTCCCATCCTCGGCTACCCAGTACGAATTAAGAACCTCCATATTTGGATATTTTCGCGCAGCGCGCTCCTCAGCTATTCGCTGCAGGCTCTTTCCAGGTGTTAGTTTATGCACGCCCATCCCTGTCGTTTTCCTTCCGCCCTTCGGTCTTGATTTCCTCCGTCCACCCCTTCTTACCTTTGCTCTCACCACGATGATGCCATGCTTCGCTTTATACCCTAAAGAACGTGCTCTGTCCAATCTTGTTGGTCTTTCTAACCTTATAACTGCTGGCTCCTTCCTCCAGTCTTCTAATCGTCGCTGCCGGAGCTCTCCTACATACGAGGCTTTCGGTCTCTTCCATGCATCCCCTATATAGCTATAAAATGACTTGCTCATTTTTTTTTCTGTTCTCCCTGCCCAGAGAAGATACCTGAGAATAAATAATATAGGTAGGAAGAAAAATAAAGATATATGCGATGGTGTCATATTTATAGGATACCGCTAGCAAGTAGCCCAGTAAAAAGGAAAGAAAAAGAAGAGTGATGGACATGGTGAATAAGCCTAAACCGTTAGATTTATTGAATAAATCGCTCAAATCATCGGTTATCGTGAGAATCAGAGGAGGCAGAGAATTTAGAGGAACTTTGGAAGGATATGACCTGCACATGAACTTGATCTTAAGCGATGCAGAAGAGTTGAACAGTGACGCTTCGGTCAAGAGCATTGTCGGAGAGGTTCTGATGCGAGGTGACAATGTGGTCTATATCTCGCCTACCGTGAGAAGGGATACGGAAAACGAGGAAAGTGAGGGTAAAAGTAAGGAAGCAGGAGAGAAGGAGCAATGGTGAAGGGAACACCTTCGATGGGCAAGAGGCAAAAGAGATCGCACATCAAGTGCAGAAGATGTGGCAGTCTCTCTTTTAGTTTGCATGAAAAATACTGTGTTGCATGCGGGTTTGGGAAAACGAGGAGGATGAGAGAGTATAGATGGAAGATGAGGAAGCCATGAAGCAAAAAGCGCCTATGGCCGAGCCGAGGTAGCTTAGTGGACGAAAGCGCCGGCCTTGAGAGCCGGTGTCCCTGTGGGACACAAGGGTTCAAATCCCTTCCTCGGCGTTCTCTTGGGGGGCTTACGGCTTAACTAACTAACTTAAACTTATTACTGAGTGAGGAAAGCTAAAATGGAAGAATATGTTAACCTCCTGGACCAGGCTTTGAGACAACTACCGAGGGGAAAGGCCAGCGACTCGCGGTTCACTCTCCCCTCACTAAAAGTCTTCATCGAGGGAAAGACCACGATATTTGACAATTTTGATGTGATCTGCAATTACATAAACCGAGAAAAGGAGCATGTCATGAAATTTTTGCTGAACGAACTGGGTACAGCAGGTAAGATAGTAGGCGATAGGGTAATTTTCCAGGGAAGGTTCTCGCCGGAAGAGGTAGAGCATCAAATTCAGCGATATATCGATGAATATGTGCTCTGCTGGGAATGTAAGAAACCTGATACACACTTCGCGAAGATAGACCGTATTTGGGTGCTGAAGTGTGATGCATGCGGTGCTTTTCGTCCTATCATAAAGCGAAGAGGAACACCGGTAACGAAATGAAATAATAAAGGTGCACTTCTTATTTCGATCCTTCCCTACGCACTCCCACCACTTTTAAAATCCAGCCCTCTTTACATTCAGATGGTGCATCACCGATCACGTCTAAAATGGTACAGCTATCCCCCGCTCGTAGACCTGGTGGATGGCACGAGTCAAAGAGCTCACAATCAGATTCTTTGCACCCAAGGTCCTCAAAAGCAAATTTGGAGTTCTTGAACGCATACGCCGCATCTATCGCCACCATTATACTTGGTTCTGCTACTTCTACCACACATACACCATCTTCGTGAATGGAACACTCATGTTTCATCTCATTTCTTACCCGCTCTATCTTGTACCTCCGGTCAACCTCAAGGTTCGTGCACGAATTTTTCAACCTGCACTCTTCACATTTCTTAGCGGGCCCCCAAAAAATGAACTCACCACCTTCTTTCGCCAATTTAGCACCAATTAACGTTACAATTCGTCCCTCTTCCCTCCATTTATCTTTAATTTGGTCCATAATCAACCCATTATCCACTTCTCTTCTCTTCTCTTCTCTTCTCTTCTCTTCTCTTCTCTTCTCTTCTCTTCTCTTCTCT
>JACUTR010000090.1 GCA_014859735.1 Candidatus Methanophagales archaeon
GTGTAATCGTGTGGTCAGCTAATCAAATACATTAAATATACCATAGCGTGAGCCTGACTTCATAAACCCGTACCGGGTTGTTGACAAGCGTTACAAGCCGTGTTACCACAATCGAATTCTTCGGGGGATTCCCGTAAGGTGCGCTGGACTTCACGGAGTTGAGCGATCCGTCAGATGTAAAATTTACCATTTCAACCTTGCAGAAGACACCAGTACCATTGAGCTTCGTTTTTTGCCATTCCCCCATAATATTTGCGGTACCATTCCAGCTTTCATTCACCGTCCCGTTGACCTGGTGATATAACCAACTCGTGTGGTCACTTCGCTCCATATCGAGGATACTGAGGAAGTCTTCGCCATAAAGCATGAGTTGTGTATCCAAGCTGCTCTCCGCGTGCGTTTCCCTCGGTGCAGAGTGCGCAGTGAAGACAACCACTCCTATAATCAGCATCAAAGCGAGCAATGCTTCGATGGTATGCATCTGCCCTTTGTCGTTCATCTTACCTCTTAGCGCCATATGCAGACGACGAGTTTTGCACATTCCAGATCCCCGATCTGCTCACAATTAAGCGTTGTGGAATTATCAATTGCAACGATCCGTTCCATTCTCTCGACCGTAACACCGCCCGCAGGAATTGCATCCCCGACTTGCAAGAGTGCCCTATCGCTCGTGGAGTCCCAAATATAACTTTCATTGAACGCCTTCAGCGAGATATTGTAACTGTAGTTGAGAGGCTTATCATTATAGGTGACAAAAAGTCCTAACTTATCTCGAATGGTACTTTGATTGTGGATCCCCCACTCTTGAAGCGCATCTATCTTACTCCTTGCGAGCTTATTCGGAACAATGTCTTCCGAGGAAGACCATCGTGGAGCGGACATCGCAAGCCCTATCCTCTTAACATTGCCGTGATAATTCGTTAGATAATCACGATTTTGCGTATAATTCCATCTGTTTCCTTCAGGATCTTCCCACCTCGAGGTTATATTTTCAGCTTTTTCATAGATCCCGCCATCCTCCACCAGTATCATGCTCGTCCGGTACGCAACCGGCTGAATGTCCGTTGCTACCGTTTGAAGCGGTGCAAAGAGCATGGGTATCTGTGAGAGGAGAATAACGATCCCGAAGGCGAAGATGGAGATTGCGATGAGGAAATCCATGCTTACCTGTCCCTTTCCCTTGTGCACGTTCGCTTTCATAAACTCTTACTCTTTACGCCCGAATAATTTTCTACCCTTCTTCTTTTCTTCTTCCACACCTTTATTTTCGCCTTCTTTTATCTCTCCTTCCTCCTCTTTCTTTGCTATTCCCTTTACAACCTCTTTTATCGCTTTTGCTGCGGGTGAGTTCGGTTCTTTTATGACGAGCGGGGTCTTGGAAGTCACTGCGCTAACCATATTTTTATCCTCCGGAAGAACGCCCAGAATATCCAGCTCGAGCAATTCCTCCACATTTTTTTGCCCCTAATTCTCTTTTAATACCACTCACCCGGTTTATCACCACTCCTCTCACCCTCTTGCCCATACTTTCTGCGATGAGCCTCATCTTCTGCGCATCAACGATGGAAGGAAACTCAGCATTGACGATCAGAATGACTTCATCACAAACCATGATGGGAATTAACGATTCCTGAGATAGACCTGTTGCGGTATCCAGCAATATGAAATCATACCTCTCCACAACGTCCTTGAGAACTTCGCTCAACTTCTCCATATCTGCTTCCAGAAATCCCACAAGTGACACACTGCTAAGAATCACATCCAAGCCATATGACGTGTGATTTATCGCATCCCCGCTATTTACTTCGCTGGCGAGCACTTCGTGCAGAGAATACTCGGTCTTTGAATCCACGTTCACCACTTGACCAAGATTTGCCATTGCTATGTCACAATCAATAATAAGCGTCTTCAGTCCCATTTCTGAGAGGGCAGCGCCAGCGTTCAGTGCGAAAATGGTCTTGCCCACCCCCCCTTTACCCGAAGCCACCGCATAAACCGTCATGTTAGTATAGCTTGGGCATGGAATTTATAAATGTTGAGCCTTTCTAAAAATTATTTCACAACAGTTTCAAATAAATTTGTAAATATTCGCCAAAAATATTGCAAATTAGTAAAATATATAAGGAGAACGCCCGATTTTTATTGTACATGATTAGAGAAGGACAGGCTAAAGTTCTTAAATCGTTACTGGATACTGATAAGGGAGAGGATATAGCGCGTCTCCTTCCTGTTTTAGATGCGAAAAGCGGAGAGCTGAAGAGAAGCCTCCAGGATGCAGAATATATAGAAGGTGGAATTAACCGGCTCTTGGAGGGGTTGGAGGGAGGTATTCGTGATTTTTCGATCCCTGATGGCTACCGGGAGGTAGAGCGATATTTTGTGAATAAGCCGTACGCAGTTGTCAGTATATTGTACAACGATGACCGGGATGAGTATTTGTATTATGTGGTGGAGCCGAGGATAAGTGAGGTGGAGAGCTTCTTTCTTGCGGATATAGAGGACAAACTCGGGATTACACTGCTCTTCACTGAAGTAGAGGAGGGAGTAAAAGGGGGGAAGAAAGAGAAGATTTTAAGGAAGAAGATAGAGGAAGTGGTGGAACGATACCACATCGAATTTGAGTCCGCTTCGTTGAGGAAAATAAGTTACTATTTGGTGCGGGATCTCATCCAGTTTGGAAAGATAGACGTTCTGATGAGGGACCGGTTTGTGGAGGATATCTCATGCGATGGATACAATATCCCCGTTTATGTTTATCACTGGATATACGGTAGCACAGCAACAAACATCGCGTTTAATGAGCCGGAACTGGATTCATTCGTCGTGAAGATAGCGCAGAAGGGAGGAAAGCATCTCTCGCTCTCCGAACCGATGGTCGGAATTACGCTAGAAGATGGATCGAGAGCACAGCTCTCTCTTGGGAGCGAGATAACCACGAGGGGGAGCACCTTCACGATAAGAAGATTCAGAGAGGTTCTTATAACGGCTGCAGACCTCATTCGGTGGGGCACTTTTACCCCCGAGGAGATGGCATATCTCTGGCTCTGCGTCGAAAATGGAAAGAGCATTTTGTTTGTAGGTGGAACCGCATCAGGGAAGACGACTTCACTGAATGCCATTGCCCTCTTTATGCCACAGAGCGCAAAAATCGTTACGATTGAGGATACAAGAGAATTAAGATTGCCACACGAGAACTGGATACCGGGCGTTACAAGGACTTCATTCATGGGTAGCGAGCGGGGAACCGTGGATATGTATGAGTTATTGAAGGTGGCATTGAGGCAGCGTCCGGAATATTTAATAGTGGGAGAGGTGAGGGGGAAGGAGGCAATGACGCTTTTCCAGGCGATGTCCACCGGGCATACCTCATTCTCTACGTTCCACGCAGATTCGGTGGATGCGACGATTCACAGGCTGGAATATCCGCCTTTGAGCATCCCTCGTTCAATGCTTCAAGCGCTTGATATCTTCTCCATCCAAGCACAGGTATTTATAGGAAACCAGCGAGTGAGGAGAAACCTTGAGATAACTGAGAATCTCGGAATAGACCCCACGACGAGGAATATAAAGACGAGGAGGATATTTGAGTGGAACCCTGCGAAGGACACATTTGATGGTCTGAATATCCCGCTCCCTGCGATGGGAAAGTCCAATTCACACGTAACTATAATGGTATCGGAGGTGTTGAAGGAGATTGGGAGATTCAACGGGTGGAGCGGGTCGCAACTATCGAACGAATTTAAAACGAGAGCACAACTGCTTAAACTGATGGCTGAGCGAGAAGTTACACCACAGGAGTTCATCTCCACCATAAGAACGTTCCAAGCTAATCCAGAAAAGGCGAAGAAGGAATATGGAATATAAAAGTATAGGTATAGAGAAGTTTGCCTATTCGAGGTTCGGGAAGTATTACCGGAAGAATAAAGAGAAGTATGCCGAGTTAAGTAAGGCGCTGCTTGCAGCGAGATACCCGATTACCTACGACATCTACCTCTCGAATGCCTTTTTTTACTCGGTCATTGCAGGCGTAACAGGGCTTGTTATCGGGTTTGTTAGTGCGAATATGCTCGCACGGTTTGGTATTATCCCTATAAACTATAGCGTATTTCCCTCTCTGATACTCAAGCATGGGAGAGTACTGGGCACGATATTTCTTTCTTCTATGGGCTTCCTTGCCCTTTTCGGGATTACTTATGCTGTATTCTACCTGTATCCCTCCTCGAGGGCGGGAGATAGGCGGAGAGAGATAGACCGGATGATGCCGCATGCCGTGCATTTCATGTACGCGTTGAGTAAGAGCGGGGTGGGCATTTTAAACATGATAAAGTCGCTTGCGAACCACGTGGATACCTATGGGGAGATAGGGAAGGAGATGGATTTCGTGGTAAGGAACGTGGACTATTTCGGAAAGGACTTGAGAAGGAGTCTGATAGAACTGAGCGAAACGACACCTTCGCACATCTTGCGAGGGTTTATAAGCGGTATTCTCACGGTAATAGAAAGCGGGGGGGACATTCAAATATTCCTTGTAGAGAAGGTGGAGCAATACACGGAGCATGCACGGGTGGAGCAGAAGGGTTTTCTGGAAACCCTGGGGCTACTTGCCGAGGTTTACATAACCATAATAGTAGCAGCACCGCTCTTCTTCATCATCGTGCAGATAATAATGCTTGCAATGGGTTCCGGGAGCATGACCATGATATACGGCATCGTCTATGTTATGATACCGCTGGGGTCGGCGATGTTCATATTTATGATATACGTGATAACGCCGTCAGATGTAAAGCGGGTGCCCGTTTTGAAGACCGAATTTGAAGTAAAGAAGGAGCGAATGGAGACCGAGGGAGTGAAAAGGAGCGAGGTGTATCGGGACTTTAAGAAGGCGGAAACGAGACAGAAGTTGCGAGACCACATAAAAAAGCCCTTTGAGAAGATGTGGGAGACTCCGGTGTTATCATTGGGGATGAGCGCGCCACTTTCACTCGCTTTGCTCCTTGTATCGGGGATGAGATGGTATATCCCGGCATTGCTCGTTGCCGTGCTGCCGTTAGCTCTCTTTCACGAATCAAAGTCGAAATATGAGAGACGGATAAGAAACCAGACACCGGATGTGCTGCGCAGCCTGTCGTCTTCGGTGGCAAGTGGGTTGACCTTGATGAAGACCATTGAAGTGACGGCGAACGCAGGAGAAGTGGGCATATACAAGGAGGTAAAGAAGATGCATCGGGGTTTAGAATGGGGTGCGGAGGTAAGCGATGCATTCAGACGTTTTGCGAACGCGATAAAGGTTGCTTCGCTCATACGAGCGGTAACGCTCCTTACCGAAGTTCTGCGCACCGGTGGGAATATGCCCGAAGCGTTGGGCATTTCCGCAAAGGATGCCGAGGTAGAGCGAACCTTGGTAAAGGAAAGGGCGGTAAATATGCTCATTTACATTATTATCATCTACATCGCTTTCTTCATCTTTATCGGAATCATTTATCTGATGTTCACGAGCCTGCTTCCGCCACTTTTCGAGTCATTTAAGAGCACTGCGGGAATTGGAGGGGGGTCAGGAATTCCAATGGGCGGAGGATTGAGCAAAGAAGAGCTAAGCGCGCTCCTCGCTCAAGCAGCTATGTTCCAATCCATTTTCTGCGGGCTCATGGCGGGACAAATGGGAGAAGGGAACATTTTATCTGGCTTAAAACACGTCCTGGTTATGCTTTTCGTTACCTGGGTGATGTTCACGTTCCTAATATAGATGAGAAATGAAACTGAAGCGTATTGGTGGGATATTTGACGGCGTAATTGAAGGGATTCCGGCAGGCTCTCTCATATACTTCTCAGTAGACCCGACCATTGCTTCTGAGTTGGTTCTCTACCAGTTATGTGGTGTCAGGAAGACATACTATTTTGTGACTGAGCGAACCCCGAAGCGAGTGGAGGAAGGGATGAAAGAGGCGGGCGTGAACCTTGAAAGGATCGAAATTATAGACTTCAGGGACCGGAAAAGAAGCACTTCTGAAATAATTTCGCCCCTCAAGCATGCAGACGACGCTAATCTGATAATAGATACCTTCATCCCTTTCACCGATAATGATTCTCTGGATTTGGTAAAAGAGATACTGGAAGAATGCGAGGAGAGAGATGTGCTCTGCTTCTTGGTGATTCCCAAAGGGGCATGTGATGAGATTATTGCGAGGCGCTTAGCATATCTGTGTGATGTTTTCTTTGACCTCTGTGCAGATCGAATAGGGGACGAGGTGATCGTGAAGTTCGCGGCCCCGAAGATACGAGGCCTTTCGCCAATGACCGAATACATGCGGCTGAAATTAGAATCGAGCACCGTAGAATTTGACATGTCACGTGATATCGTTT
>JACUTR010000091.1 GCA_014859735.1 Candidatus Methanophagales archaeon
ATTTATACGTAATTGGCGAGGATAACGAAAACGGTATGCTCGCAACGACTTTATCAAACGCTGGTAGTTCGAGTTTCATAATATCACCTTCAAGTACCTCTGTTTTACTCGTATTACATCGTTCTCTGAGCACCTCACACAGTTCTTCGTCCTTCTCCACTGCATACACCTTCTTCGCTTTTCGTTCCAACTTCTCGGTGAGGCTCCCCACCCCTGCTCCGATCTCCAGTACCACATCACCACGCTCTACTCCTGCATACTCCACCATCCTCGTCACCACGCCGTCATCAATCAGAAAATACTGCCCAAGACGTCTCGTAGCTTTTATACCCCGCTCAACAAGGATTTTTTTGACCTCCATTTCACGTGTCACCTAAATTTTCATCTCACGACCAGGTTTCCACACTACCTCCCTTTCTCTCGTCCTCAACCCGGTATAATCACCCTTCAAACACTGTTTCACCAGATTTATCAAATGTTCCGTTCTCGAGTGGAGGTACAACCGCGCATCTTCATAAATCCCTTCTTCACTCGCTGCGATCGCACTCGCGTATTCGCTCAGTATGTTCCTGTACGTACTCAAAAAGCCACCCTCGAAGTCAACGTCTCTCCTGGTTATTCGTTTTATCTCTTCAACAACTTCAGGGTGGGGAGGTAAAAACAGCGGCACGCCTAACAAACTATACCATTCAGGATCCCGCTCATAATTCGCCTTCAAGAACGCATTGAGCGCAAATCGTTGCATTCTCCTCGCGGTTAGCTCTTCCTTCTCCTTCAGATAGATCGGTGCGGTGAGTTCCACCGGGAGTCTCTTTATCTTTATCCGCGCCGATGGCTTTTTTTCCTCTATTCGCCTCCTTGTTTGGTCCACGAGCTCCGAGAAGAACGCTGAATAGTCCGTTTTGTGTATATGCGAGTGCGTATCCTCATGAACGGGTCTGGTGAGCATGAACCTTAAAACGGTGAGATCATACGCGCGATACCTGCTTCTTAGGAGCCCCACCCTTGTCTTCCCGAGCTCATAATTCTCAATCAAGATGTAAGCGGTATCCGACTCTATCTCGAACTCTGAAAAATACTGATTCGTTAGATGCCGTTCGATCGTTGTCCGTCCCGCCTGAACCGCTTCATGCAATCGTTCCCCTATCCTGGCTCGTGCCCCACTCATCCCGATTGCGGATTCAAACTCAGGGATAAAGCTTTCAAGCTCCTTGAGCAGTGATAAAAAGGATTCAACAGATATCCCATTCGCCTGATTAATTGAGTAGAAAGGTTCTTCACCTGCTTGTTCAAACGTTAACTCCGACGAATCGGTCAATCGTACTTTCATTGCCTTACTTTTGGAGGATATTTAGAGAGAGAGAATCTAATAATGAATGCAAAGTTAGTGTGAAGTAGAATAAGTTTGCACCATCTTTAAATTTGCTACTTCTGCTACATTTGTTCAAATTGTGACAGAGGGGATGGATGATGACCAAAGACCGACACGTCTTTGAAACGCTCGGAAAAACGAAGGTGGTGGTAGAAAACGGTAAAGTAGTAGAAGTTGGGACTCCTCTCCTCAGGTATTGTCGGTTATGGGAGAAGATACGCGGGATAACGGAACTGAACGAGCGCGTCGTAAAAGAGAATATTGAATTCCGGATACGAGATTTTGGGATGTGCACGGGGGAGAGAGTGGTAGAGATGGATGCTTTCGTTGGTTTCGGAGCTTCCGAGACGTTTATGACTGCACTGCGGAGAGGATTACTCGACAGTACCGTAACGGTTTGTGAAGGTGCAGGCACGGTAATCACTGCTAATCCTGCACTCGTGCAGGGAATAGGGGCACGGCTCAGTGGTGTAATTGAGACAACACCGGTTGAAGGAATAATAAAGAAGATAAGGGATAAAGGTGGCCAAATACTCGACCCACCGAGGATAGACCAGGCAGCAGGCGTGCAGATGGCGCTTGAGCTTGGATACAAAAGAGTGGGGGTTACCGTCTCCACAGTGGAGGACGCCCAGCACTGTAGAGCGATGAGCGAACATGCGGTTATATTCGGTGTGCATCTCACCGGCATCCCCAGAAAGGACGCTGAGGAGTTCTGTGATATCGCTGACCTGATTACTGCGTGCGCATCTCCTCACCTAAGAGAACTCGCAAAAGAGAAGGCCCTGGTGCAGGCAGGAACCGCGGTCCCGATATTCGCACTTACGCCTGAAGGCAAGGACTTACTTTTAGAACGAGCAAAGGAGGTCAGCGATCCATTGTTGTTGAATACCATGCGGTTGCCCGTTCTCCCCGAGGATAGGCAGCCTGAACCTCTTATTTAAAGTTTAATTTACCAAAAATACATTTACGTGGTGAAGATGGAAGAGAGGATTGCAAGGGTTGAAGGAACACTGGAGCAGATGGATACGAGGTTGAACCATGTTGAGACCGAGATAAGCGAGCTGAGAAGCGATTTGAAAACGAACTTCAGATGGTTGGTTGGGTTAACCGTTGCGACATGGGCTCTGATTATCACCATGTGGGTGACCATAATCATGGCAATTGGTTAATACCCACACACCCCCCTCTTTCCGATGGAGGGTAGACCGGGCGCCGGTGAGGAGGTTACTTTCTGGTTTATACCTTTTTGACGTAAAACTCTATATATCTCCAGTGGAGATGCTATTATATATAAGTACCATGACACCGATTCAAATACCCTACGGCTCCACGCATATAGACCTGAATAGAGATGCTGACCTCTTAGACTTGGGAGAGGGACGTGGGAGGATGAAAGACAATATCAGAAGCATTGAGGTGATACGAGATGCACTGAGATATCCTATTGGCACAAAAAGGCTACGAGAGATACTGGCTACCAAAAAAAACGCAGATATAGTTATCGTTGTTGACGACCACACACGAGATACTCCCACTGAAGTAATGCTCGATGCCCTGGGAGAGGAGATTGGAGAGGATTGTACGGATCGGATTACGCTGCTGGTTGCGTGTGGCACCCATGTACCGCCAACCGATGATGATTTAAAAAGGATCCTCGGTAAACACTTTGGTCAAATCCCGGTTAAAATACACGCGTGTGATGCGAAAGACCTGGTATATGTAGGTTCGACCAGCAGGGGGACGCCCCTGAAGTTGAACAGGAACTACGTGGACGCTGAGATCAAAATCTTAACGGGCGATATAACCTTACATTATTATGCGGGGTTTGGTGGGGGGAGAAAGAGCATCCTGCCAGGGATATCATCACGTGACACGATAAAGATGAATCACGCCCTTTTGGTTGACGAGCATGCGAGGACGGCGAATATAAAATATAACCCCGTGCATCTGGATATGACCGAAGCAGCCTCATTAGCACCTCCTGATTTTGTGTTGAATATCATTGCAGCGGGGAATGGTAAGGTGGTGGATGCGTACGCTGGAGAGATGAACTCTGTATTTCAGAAGGGCGTTGAGGTTGCACAAGACTTGTTCTGCCGTGAAACTCCCGGTTTATTTGATATCGTGGTGGTAAGTGCTGGAGGATTCCCTAAAGATAGAAACCTTTATCAAGCTTCAAAGGCGATAGAGAATTGCTATCGTGCTGTAGTGGCAGGCGGGGAGCTTATTTTAGTAGCAGAATGCCGCGAGGGAATTGGTGACTATTACTTTGAGAACTGGATGAACGACTACCCCAGCTATAGTGACGCTGAGAAGGCGATCCGTACAAATTTCGTGCTCGGTGGTCATAAAGCATTTTATATGAGGAAAGTAATGACCAAGGTAGGCGTGTCTATCGTTTCTGTACTGGATACACACCTACTCACGAGATGGGGAATAACCCCCCATAAATCTCTGGAGGAAGGACTTGACCGTGATAAAAAAGATAAAGTTAAAATAGGTATTGTAAAAAATGGCTTGGATACCTTATTAGTGCCGGCTACAAATACGCTAAGGGAGTGAGAATAAGGGGCTATGGTAAATCTTGCAAAACAGAAGAGGCTCGCAGCACAGGTGTTGAAGGTAGGTGAGGGGAGAGTCTGGATAGATCCCGAAGCTACTGAGGATATAGCCGCAGCAATAACGAGAGAGGATATTCGAGGTTTGATAGACGACGGAGTGATCAAAAAGAAGCAGAGTAAAGGGGTGAGCAGAGGGAGAGCACGGGTAAGAGCGATACAAAAGTCACTCGGTCGTAGAAGGGGACTGGGGTCCAGAAAAGGGGCGAAAGGCGCAAGAAGGGGGAAGAAACAACTGTGGATAATCAAGATCAGGGCTTTACGCAGAAGATTAAAAGAGCTCCGGAGTGGAGGCTCTGTTGATAAGACCACCTATCGGAGGTTATATAATAAAGCGAAAGGCGGGGAGTTCAGAAACGTGGCTCATTTAAACGATTATTTAACTGCTAATAGGCTGCTAACGAGGGAGGAAAAAGGATAGATGGGGAGAGCAAAAGGGCCGGTATATCGTGTTCCGTTTCGAAGGAGAAGAGAAGGGAAGACCAACTATCGCAGAAGACTGAAGCTGGTGCTCAGCAGAGAGCATCGCGTTGTCGTGCGAAAAAGCAACAGATACATCAGGATGCAGTTGGTATCTACCGGCAAACTCGGTGATAATACCCTTGTTGCGGTGATGTCATCTGAACTGACGAACTATGGATATGAGAGTGGGAAATGTAACTGCCCTGCAGCTTATCTTACCGGACTATTATTTGGCAAGCGAGCTAAAGAAGCTGGTTTTGGCGAGGGCGTCCTTGATATAGGGCTACATGCACCGGTCCATGGATCACTTGTTTACGCTGCGTTAAAAGGTGCTCTTGATAGTGGGCTGACTATCCCTTATGATCCTTCAGTTATTCCTTCCGAGGACCGCCTCAGCGGAAAAGATATTGCTACCCACTCACAAAATCCTGCTATCGTGGATAAGTTCCATGAGGTGAAAGATAAGATAATGAATGAGCAGATAAAAGAGAAGAAGAGGTCAGGTACCGGATGATGGAAAAAAATAGGGGAAGAATCAAAGAGGCGGAAGCTGCGGAGGCATGGACACCGATCACCCAATTAGGGGCAATGGTGCAAAGAGGGGATATAAAATCCATTGATGAGGCACTCCGATCTAAATATCCCTTGAAAGAATATCAAATTGTTGATGCCCTTCTCCCTGACCTCGGTGAAGAGGTCGTGGACATAAACCTTGTCCAGAGAATGACCGATTCAGGAAGGCGGGTGAAGTTCAGAGTATGCGCTATCGTTGGAAATAACGATGGGTACCTTGGCATAGGGGTAGGTAAGGACGCTCTTGTCCGTAACGGTATTGTGAAGGCAGTTAGAGCTGCCAAATTGAACCTTACCTATATCAAGCGCGGTTGTGGGTCGTGGGAATGCAACTGTGGTCAGAACCACTCTATCCCGTTCAAGGTTGTTGGGAAATCAGGGAGCGTTGAAATAACGCTCATACCGGCTCCTAAGGGGATAGGTCTCGCAGCAGGGGACATCCCGAAGCGGGTCCTGGCGTTCGCAGGCGTTAAGGATATATGGACGCAGAAGAAAGGGCAGACCAGAACCACATTTAATCAAGCTATCGCAACATACAACGCATTAAAGAATACCGCTGCGGTGAAAACAAAAGAATGATTATATTTTTAGTAAAGGTTTTTACGGAGCAAAAAAGTTTATGTATGCTATAATAAGACTAAGGGGCAGTATAAACGTAAGGCCAGGGATAAAATATACGTTAGCGCTTCTTCGATTACACCGGGTGAACCACTGTGTCGTAGTAGACGATAATGCTTATTACAATGGAATGATAAGGAAGGCAAAGGATTACATTGCGTGGGGTGGGATATCCGAGGATATGCTCGAGCTCTTATTAACCAAACGGGGGAGATTAGAAGGGGGCAAGAGGCTTACTGATGAGTATATACGCGAGAATACCCCTTTCGGGTCGATGCAGGAACTTGCTCACGCGTTGTATGAAGGAAAAGCGCAGATGAAAGATTTGATGGCACTCAAAATTAAACCTCTTTTCAGGCTACATCCACCAAGAAAAGGGCACAAGGGGATAAAAAGAAGCGTTAAAGAAGGTGGAGAACTCGGTTATCACGGCGATAAAATCAACGAGCTGCTGTATAAGATGAGATGAGGTGATTACCGTACCTTATCTCCTTGTAGATAGATCAAGGCGCTCATTGGTTATTTGTTATAATGGTAGCCTTTTGGAGTAGTACCGTTGATTATCTCTTCTCTTCTCTTCTCTTCTCTTCTC